>NZ_SOGK01000091.1:0-55843 GCF_004564305.1 Cryobacterium sp. TMT3-29-2 | reverse complement strand
GGCTCCAGCTACCGACTCAAAAACAGCGGCATCGACACTCTTCCCTCGGCACGACCAGAGAACACGGCAGAATAGTTAGACACAACAGTGGACTACTTTTCGCCCGTCGTTATTGGCCTACTTTTCAACCGTCGCTGACACCATCAAGATCAAGAATCGATGACGCTCTCCAGAGGCGACACTCAGCGCGCTGATTGGCTGAGGAATCGGCGGTAGCCGATCAGTTCCCGGTCGACCAGGGAGTGATGATGCCCGCTGGCCGGGGAGTCCACCGGGACTGTCATATGAGGTGTTATCGGCTGTACTCGGCAGAGCGATCAGCGCACGTCGGGTTGTATTTCCTCCTTGAGGCCCTCAGTTGCAGCATCTTGGCGCAGGCGTTTGTGAGCCCATGTTCTGCGCCTTCTAGCCTGCTGTTGCGGTCATTCAAACGAGATCGCCTCGATTCCCGGTCCCCTGGCTGGGCGAAGTATGGGCACACGGGTGTCGGCCGGGCCCAGCGAGACACGCGCGACAGGCAGGACTGTAGAATCACCGGATATACAACATCCTGAACGTGGGGAATCGGGCGTATCCCGGCGCAGCATCTACCTGCGTCCCGGGACAAGTAGCTCTGAGGAGCGAAGGCGGATGGGTTGTACTCGCGAAAATCAGTGCAGGTCGGATGCTAGGGGGCATGCAATTGAGCGGAGAACAGGACGACGTCGGCGCAGAGATGGCGGTGCCGCCCGAGCCGAGCCTGGTAGCCACGCAGGAGATGCAGTGGCGAAAACTTGACGATCTTGCGCCTCATTATGTGCACGATCTCCATGCAGCTTATCTCCGTGCTCTCATTGAAGGGATCGAAGGCTGCGATGCGACAAACATTGGGCTTTCTGGTCCATATGGGGCCGGGAAGAGTAGCATCCTCGCCGGTCTTCGACAGCGGTACGGCAAACAGACCGTCCAAGTCTCTTTAGCTACTGTTCGCTCCGGCGCTGTTTGGGGGTCGACTTCTGCCAACGACTTACAGAAGGAGATCGTCAAACAGATTCTCTACGTCGTTGACCCGGCCAAGACCCCGGCATCGCGCTTCCCGCGAACGAGCCGATTCCGGTGGATGCGCAGCATCGGCTGGTCGCTCCTTGCCGGTCTCACAGGCGCAGGTATCCAGTGGCTCATCACACTCATCGCGGCCTTTGCCCAGGGAACGGTCAACCTCACCTTGCGCCCAGAGGTCTATTTGCCCACCTTCCTCGCAGCGGGGTTGATCGTCTTCATTCTCTTTCGAGTGACGAACGGCAGATTGGTAATTAGCGATCTGACGGCGGGCCCAGCGAAACTGACGCTCTCAGACAAGAGCGGCAGCTATTTTGATGACTATCTGGACGAGATCGTCTACTTCTTCCAGGCGTCCAAGAAACGGATCGTGATCCTCGAGGACATGGACCGATTTAGCAACGTTGAAGTGTTCGAGGACCTTCGGGCGCTCAACGTTCTCCTCAATAATGCCGCACAACTTGAACCAGGCCGGCTTCATCGAGGACGCCTACTCTGGACCAGAATCCGGCGCGGTAATCCGAAGAAGCAAACGCTGGAACTCGAAAACCCTGTTGAGAGTTTCTACCTTGGTCCGATCGTGTTTGTCTATGCGATCCGGGATTCACTGCTCACCACTCGTGTGAAGTCCAGTAATGACGTGCAGCACGACGCATTCACCCGGACAAAGTTCTTCGACCTCATTGTTCCCGTCGTGCCGTTCATCACCGAACAGAACGCGCGAGGCGCGCTCAAGAAGGAGCTTGATCTCCTCTCCGGGGGAAATGACAGCGGCGATGCACTGCGACCATCTGACGCCTTCGTGCGGACAATCGCTCAGTATTTCCCGGACCAAAGGCAGATTCGCAACATTCGCAATGAATTCAGCATGTATCGCGAGCAACTCCTCCGACCCGGCGAGCACCCCGCCGAGCTGACGGCCGATCGGCTTCTGAGCCTCATCCTTTACAAGAACCTCGAAGTGGCCGACTTCGAAAGGATCCGTCTCGGCAGGAGCCAGCTGCATAGCGTGCTTGGGCTCGCCCGGTCCCTTATTGCCGAGAACTTGGAGCGGATCAACACGCGGCTAAGCCACCCTTCAGAAGAATCTCAGCGAGTGCAGGCGAAAGACCTCGCTCGGGAAATCACGGTACGTGCCGCCCCTCTCAACATCCGCTTCCAGACCGTCGCCAGGAACCACTATGGGAATGCGAATTATTCCTCGATGTCGCCAGACGAACTCAGCGACCTCGAGCTTTGGCGCAGTGTCGCAGCCGGCCACAGTCTCACGTACAACGGTGGCAGCACGCTCGACCGGGACGGAATTGAGACAGCTTTCGGCGTGACCCTTTCATTCGCCGACGCGACGGCCGTTCCTATCGATCCGAGCGAACGCGAGCAACTGGAAGCCGATCGGGACTTCCTCGAGCAAGCCACATGGCAGAAGCTTTGGCGAGCTCCGCAATTCACCTTTGAGCCAAGCCCTCCGGTTTGGCTGGAACAATACGGTGACCCAGGTGTCCGGTCGTTCTCTCAGATTGTCGTAGCGGTCATGGGGGAGGGGCTCGCTGCGGACCTCATCGTTGCCGGGCATCTAACACAGCATTTTTCCCTCCTAAGCGCACGCTTTGACGCCGAGTTCCTCGGTCTCGAAGCACAGAACTTTGTGATCGCGGTGACGGAGCAACCTGGCCGTCGCCATCTCGACTTCGTCTCGCACGAATCAGTCGCACAAATCCTCGCGGAGAAGGCGGAGGCGATCTTAGAACGCTCCGGCATGGTTAATATTCACGTGCTTGAGTATCTCCTCACAGAACGCTCGGTAGACGCGTACCGCATCCTTGCGCAGCTCCGCGGCTGGACCGATCGAGATCAAGCGTTCCTGGGCGACTTCTTCCACCGCTATGGAGCGAAGACGCCACTGAAACCGCTGAGCGACATGATTTGCTACCTTGCAGAGCTGACTGCAAACGTGGTCGAGTTTGTTGCAATGGACCTGTCCATTCCCGACGAATCACGTCCGACGCTCTTCGACTCTGCTATCAGTCGCGTCCGAGTCGGGAGTTTAACCTCAGAGGTTTCAACCAACGAGTCCGTCCGGCGGTTTGCTCAGGAGTTTCACGAGCAGCTGGAGTCGATCAGGCGTGACGACAACGCCGCAGCGCGCGCGGCGAACTGCCTCGTTGAACTCGGCACATGTGTGAGCGACGTCAGACCGCTCTCGATGAAAGCACGCGACGTCCTAGTTCCCCATGGGCTTTTCATCATGACTGCCTCAAACCTGCGCGCGCTCGTTGGCGAGGAAGACTACCACTGGGTCTCTCTGGAATACCTCCGCGACCATCCGGTCCTATACCATTCCACGCTCGCTCGCGTCAACGAGTACTTGGACATGGAGGCTGTCGGCGAAGCCGGATCTGATGGCAACGACTCGAGGCCCACCGCTGAGTCTTCCGCTGGGCTCGTGGCCGTCCTTACAAACCTACGCGAGCTGAAGAAGGAGGACGACAACGTTTTCGCGCTCCTGCGTCAGGTGGCTAGACGGGCCAGCTCTTCGATCAACATCGACGACATCGAGGGAATCGAAGGTCTCGTCCAGGAGGCCCTGCTTATAGAGGATAAGGTTCAGCTGACGACAGGCAATCTAAGCGCACGGCTTGTTTCTGCTGGGGATGTGACTTTCGCAATCGCTCGTTCCCTGCATGCTGAGCCTTGCCCGCTGATCACAGACGAGGACTTGTCCGCCTTTGCGACTTCGGTCCTTTCCGCCTCCAGCAACTTCCCGGACCTGCTGACCGCAGATGTCATCAGTCACTTCCTCGCCCATTCCGAGGAACAGGTGGCGCTCAAGCCAAGCGCAATCCTTAGAGCCAGCGATTCTGTCGCCGTTCGAATCGTGGCTGATGGGTGGGGCGATACCGCAGCACTCCGCGAAGCAGCGACGCCTGCTAACGCATGGCCGATCCGGGAGCTCCTCCTTGCCAGGGCGCCTGCTCCATCCCTTGCGGAGGTGGAATCACTCCTGAGCCCCGGGGACACTCCTGCGTTCTTGGCAAGCGCGAGCATTTCCCGAGACACTCGAACCTTAGCGCCAATGCTGCTCGAGACGCTGCTGCTCGGTGCCAACCGGAAAGCGAACGCCGAAGCTGTCGCGCAGTTCCTGGCCCGCGAATCCGTCGCAACTGAGCTCAGGACTGTTCATCAACTCGTGGAATCGGGCGCCCATCCCGATTGCATTCTGACTTTGATTCTCCGGGAGCCTGCGCGCACCGCATTCGCTGGAGAGCCCGCCGCAACGCTGGCGCTGCTCGGCGGCAGTTATGCAGCCATCGTGGACCGTCACGTACCGCAATCTCCTACGTTCCCGGCAGATAACGTGCACGAGTCGTTCATACAGCTCCTCGCGGACCTCAATATCATTCAGAGGCGTCGCCTGGGGCATACCGGACGTGTGCAAGTTCGAAGGTTGTATCCCGACTCGTGAAGAGACCGATCCACGTGGCGGGCGCAATACCGGCCAGGGGTCCGGTGTTCACGCCCGCATCGCCAGCATGCCAATCAGTTGCCCACCGACAGATGCGAGCGATGTCGCTCGCGCCAATCGAACTGAGTTGCCTTCACGCGCCGCCGGGAAGGCGTGGCGCTTCGGGGCGGGTGTGGGCAAAGGATAGTGCCGAAGACACAGGGTGTTTTCGACGCTCTCCGACTAGCGTGCTCAAACTCCCATGACGTTGGCTCCCGGTAGGTTTCAAGCATGATTAAATTGCCCGAAGACGTTAGGCCCCATGTCTTTGCAGATTTCGATGTCACTCCGGACCGAGTTAAGGCTTTCGCAATCGAACTGCCAGATGTGCAGCGTAGAGTTCGCGCTGAGCTACGGCATCGAGTCGCCGACGAATCGATGACAATTGAATTCGCCCTCGTCGGTCTAATGCTTGCCCTTCTCGGGTTTATTGTCGCTCCGGCGAACCCCATCCATTTGGAGGACATGCCGCTGCTGTCCTCGTTCATCTTTGGAGCCATTCTGGCAGTTGTCGGGCTAGTGATCCTCTCTCCATTCGCGTATGGCCTCTATGCACGACACGAGCGGAGGGCAAGGGCAATCGTCTGGCTTGCAGCGTTTGATGATGAGATGTCTCGACGTCAAAACATGCGGAAGCAAGAATCCTGGTTCAGGCGCGGGACTCACAAATACTGCTCACAGGATTGACGTCAAGTCGAAGCCGACTTTCGATACCTGGATCGAGGCGCCAAATTACGAATGCGGGACTGACGATGGTTTTGTTGCCTCCTAGCCTGCAATGGTCTCGTTCGCATGCTCTTTGTCGCCTAAGGATTCCGCGGTGCCGAGTTCAGCGCCGATGTTCAACACCTCATTTTCGCCGTCCAGCTGGGCAAGCAGCACAGCAGCATTCTCCGCGCGGCGTCTCGACGATTTCCAGCGCAATCGACAAATCGACGCCGCCCCCGATGGCCAGATGCCGAACCAGTTCCTTGTGAATGCGCCGACTGGTGCGCTGGTGGGAACGATCCATCTCCGCCTAATCCTCAGACCGCAGCGGGTAACCAACCCGTGGGGCACGTCAACGAGTCAACCAAACCGGCGGCAGTCCCGACGGTTATTCCTCTGGGTCACCGACGAATTCATGCAAACGGCGATTCTCGAATCCGTCCCAGCCGTTGTAAGCAAAAGCCTCTCGCATGGCGGTCGAACTCAACATTCGATAGGCAGATTTCAGATCTTCTTTAGATCCAGAGAAAAGTGCTTCTCTTGCCTCGGCATCGTCAAGAACGGTGAGGAATGCGGGCTCAGCGCGGGGTGAATTGTAGAATGCAAAGTTTGTATACGCACCGAGGCGTTCTCCCGTACCGGTGGAAAGCGCTATGCCCCTGTACACGTCGACTTGCACGAGGAGACTGGTCTGATCTGGCACAACCGTGGCCAGGAGATCCAGAAGTCGGCTTGTGACAGGCTTGGCCTTTTCGATAAGGCCGATTCGAGTTCCATTCTCGTCTTGCAGCAATCCAGATCGGGCCACCATGACCTCGGCTTTCCGACCGATGGTCTTCCAGTATCCATCCCCGTCTGAGATCGGCGCGAGGTGGAAAAGATCGTGGAGGTAGTTCCACTTCCGGTCGGTGACCAGTACCGATCCAATCGCGTACATGTGAACGAGAACTTGCTGGTGCCCCTGCGCGAAGCGACGGGGCACCTCGTAGTAGAACGACTCATCCACAGCGTCATAGATGACACGCAGATCGCTCGAACATGCTTCAAAAAGGCTGCGCTGGTCATACCTCGCGGCAAGGGCTAGAAGGATGTCGAGCCGGTAGAGCTGATCGGATAGTTCAATTGCACCTGCGGAAGCGTCGGCTCCCGGAACCACGGCTGCGCCGATCGCTCCCAACGAGTCCGAAAGAACTTTTCGCCGCAGTAGGTCAAGGCCGACGGTGTCGCCTCTTCGTATCAGCTCGATAACCGCTGACGCAAACGCACCTTCCGGCATCTCTACCGTTACGTTGACGAACCCACCGGGATCGAAGGCCGGCGTCGCAGCCTTGATGGTCTCTAGCACGTCGGACCGCCATTCTTCCTTGCGGGCCGCGACGATGCGTTCGATAATGCCACGGGCTTCGTGTTGATTCCACCGGATAGACGACGTGCCGCGTCTTACGAAAACGTCGGATTCGTGCCATACGGTTTTGTCCTCGTATTGCCCAATTTTTGACATGATCCGCATGCCGTCGCGGTTCGGCCCGACGCCAATCAGGAGGTACGGCTGACCGTCGACATCGTGAAGAGCGCTGGAAAAATCGAGTGGTTCACCAAGATAGGAGACGAACTTCGACCGCACGCGCTGCTCGTCAAAGGACGAGGCGTCGCTGGCGTCAAAGGTGCCGCTCGGTCCGCCAGCGTCATCCGCGCCAATGACGATGTAGCCCCCGCTGACTAGCGACTCCATCGCCGCTAAATCCTTTGCGATCTCCATCACCGATGACTTTGCGGACAAGTCGAAAGAGGATTTATAGTCCAAGTCGTCTGACTCAGCTCCTCGGGCGAGAAGCGATCGAAGCACGTCGAGATCTACAGCCAGAGTCATACCTTGAGGGTATCCACATCAGTGAGCGGTCTGAACCTTCAAGCTCAGCCATCGGATGGACGGTGTCCACAGATCATGCATCGTGAGCTCGGATCCGTCGTGCCGGCCCAGGGAGATACCCCGCCGATTCTGGCGGGTTTCGGACAGACTGTCATAACCGGTCTTATCAGCCGGGCGTCCGGCGACCGGCATTGCAGGCCGGTGGAGTCAATGGAGGCGACAGCAAGCGCAGCAGCTTCCCTCCGGCTAGCGGAAGTCGTAATCCTCGTCCCTGCCGCTCGAATTCCAAATGTCCTCAGCATCTGACTCGCTCAGGTAGTTGCTAAGCGCACTGTCGTCGCCTTCGAGATGGTCCTCACCGATGGTGCAGCGACACTCCATGCCGCCTTCCCCGTGGATCGGATCGTGAACGATTCGATTGTGCTTCGCTCCAGTGGGCATGTGACCCCTCACCTTCAATTGACTGACCAGCGTGGTTGAGCCTATCGCGGGCCTCAAATATCCACGGCCAGGACCTCAATCTGATCCTCTCGTTTATTGCGGCGGCGTGGTTGCGGCGCCGGCAGGAGCTGCTATCGAGGGTGATGGCGGATCGGTGCAGGCGCCGGTCGAGCATCTCGGCGGCGGCGGCGACGGTGGTGTGACGAGGATCTTGGCGTGAATCAAGCGCTCTCTGAAAAGGGGATCAATATCGCCAACGGCCTTTTCTTCAATGGGCGTCGACACCTCGGCATGAACGAACGGGGCTGCCCCGAGTTCAGTTCATTCGAAGCGTTAGCGGCCCACACTTTCCACAGGGAACTTGAGTACTAAATCTTAATCGGCCGTGAGGGTGTACGGGGGAACGTCACACAGCCTCGCTCCAGTAACCTCCACTCACCCACTTCCGCAACTCCTCCAGTTCTTGAGGGCTAAATTCCATGCGAGCGCCACCGCACAAGGACTCGACGTTCCTCGTCCAGCCGAGTGCAAGGTCCTCAGCCGTCGCCGACTCCTTGAGCGCGTTGGCAAAAAGCAGGCCCCCGATGACGAAGTTCACGGCAGACCGAGATACTCCCTGACCGGCCTCCGTGCAAGCGTCCCTCACTTGCTTGGATAACTCGAACCGGCCCTTCGTCCCCTTGCTCAACTCTGTAGCCAGGAAGGTGAAGATCATTTTGAACTGCTCCTTCGACAATCCCGGTATTTCTGTAACTTGAGTCACTTGAGCGATTATTGGCGGCTGGCCTCCTGCGGCCTCGGGCAGATCTTCGTCGGAGAATCGAGCGACGTCCCATGCCCATTCGCCATGTGCATCAAATGATGATCCGACTTCGGGGAATTGCGTTAGCCATGAACGGAACGTCCCGAACCCGTCCCAATCAGCTCCTATTGAATGACCACCTTGTCTTGCTCGATGGGCGAGCAAAGGCACTTTCACGGGACCTTTCGCTGCTTGGAGATAGTCGAGGACTGCCGTTGCTGCAGCCGAGGGCTGTTCGACTATGGCCAAACTCTTGTGGGGAAGCCTCCCAGGACTTTGGAATGGTGCCTCGTCGACGGGCCGAGGCTCGATGACGCGCGACAAGGTCTCGCGTCCGTTGAGGATGGCGATGAAACCGTCCGCGTTGACGATGCTGTCTGCCATATGCCGGTACGCGCTCGCCACCTCGCCCGCGACGATAACGGTCGTCAAACGGTCCGCAGCTCTAAAGCGCGCGATGAGTGACGTGAAGTCAGCGTCTGCGGAAACGATAAAGAATTCATCGACGGGGCCGGACAGGATGTCTACTGCGTCCAGGACGAGATTGATGTCGGCGCTGCTCTTTCCCTGTTGCGTGAGAGAAGGACAGTCGACGACTCGAAAACCAGCTCTAGTCCAAAACGCGCGGTAGTGCGAGTAGACCGACGGATTCATGTAGCAGTTGCGAATTAGGAACCGACGGGTCTCGCCACGAATGCCCGATTGCACGAGGGCTTCCGTCCAGAGTAGAGGAGTCCTGGCGAATGATTCAGCGGCCTCGGGGTCCAATTTGCGTAAACCCGAGTACACATTGTCGAAGTCCACCATGAGCGCGGCCCTTAAGTCGCCTGTACCCTTCCTGGTGCGTGAGTTTGCCATGGTCAGAGTGTGGCAGCGAAGTCGTCGCCGAGCAAATAACGCTTGCGGTCAGCTCTTAAGCACGTTGAGCCTCACGAGTTTCGGGCACCCGGTGCAGTGATGCCCGTCCGCCGTGCCGCGAGCTAGGCTTCATGCGGCGCGTCGTATCGCGGGCTTCCTTCTCCTCTTCGGTCTGATTGGTCATCCCTCTCGATGTCGGGGCAGTTGTCGACTGTCAGTCTGTCGAGGCTCTGGCCGCCCTCTGAAACACGATGGTAACCGGCTATGGTCCGGATCGGGAACCTACCTCGGCACGCTCCAGGGGACCCACGGCTTCGATTCGTGAAGTCAGTACGCCGGGACGATCGGTGGTGATCGAGTTGTCTATCGTGCGGTCGACTCTGCTCTCATCTCCAGTCAAACTGCCGTGGCGGGTGGGACCTGCTGTCTTCTTCGAAGTGTCCATGCTTGAGTTGGCCGTCATGAACAACCCCGTCGAGGTCATCGATGAGGGGGTGACACGCCCAGAAGTCGACCCCGCCTCGAACAGCTAATCCGCACGGTTCTGAGAAACGCCACCACTCAACGCGTCGTGACCGAGGTGTTCCCGCGTCGCCCGGCTTCATGACCTGCAGTATCCAATCGGAGATGTCACGTTGGCTGGTCGAGTGCCCACATACCGCAAAGACTCGCGGTCTCGAGCTGGAAGGCCACAGACCTGTCAGAGGATTGGCCGGAGACATCTCCTCCTGTAAATCCGGCACTCCCTGTGTGCGGATAGGCCCGGTGATGCTAAACATCGAGAGCCTCGAACTCGTGGCGTCAGTGGAATGGAGCGGAGGCAGCATTGCGACGGATATATTGAGGGCATGACCGCGATTTATTCAGCAACTCATCAGGTAATTAGCTATAGATGGAGCATCGCTTTTGTGTCCTGACACGGTTGCGCTCAGATCAACCTCGGTTGTGCGCAAAAACGCCCTTGCCTCCTTGGTCCCACCAAGGCCCGCTTACCTGAAGAGCCTTGTCAAACAAGTACCAGGACTGGTCAATGACGATGGCCACGTGATCGACATATGGACCTTGTGTTTGCCCGACGATGCCACGGTGCTGAGCGACTGGGCTGCACAGTTCAGGCAAAACTACTGCCTCGACGACGAGATCGACGAGTTGAGAGATGGCACTGGCCTATCACGGCGCGACTATCTCTTAGAGATGGTGTTTCCTGCAGCAAGCGGTGGCACAGGCCCAGCTACGCGCTCCGGTGACTTCGCCGAGTTGCTTGTATCGGACTACGTAGAGCACGTCCTGGGATTCTGGGTTCCGCGTCTGAAATATGCCGACAAGACGAATCCGAGCGAGTCGATGAAGGGAGTTGATGTCGTCGGGTTCCTTCAGCTCGATACGGCTCGCTCTCAGCCCGACGACCAGCTGCTCGCTTTTGAAGTCAAGGCTCGCCTGTCCTCAACAGGGAAAGGCGACCGGTTGCAGGATGCAATCAAGGATTCAGGCATCGATTTCCTGCGGCTCGGTTATACGCTCAACAAAGCTAAGCGGCTTCTTCGCGGCCGTGGAGATCGGCACGGTGTCAAAGGCGTGGCGCGGTTTCAGAACAAGGCTGATCGGCCATTCGAGCTACTTTTTGGGGCCGGAGCGGTTCTCAACGATGCGATCTTCGACACGGATGTGGTCCAAGCTTCGACGACTGATGACCATCCGCATCGAGACGACCTTCAACTAATGGTGGTCCGCGGGGCAGACCTCATGAATGTGGCCCACGCAATGTACCTAAGGGCAGCTGATGAAGCCTGAGGCGGACAGTCTGCGCCTATTTGGCGTTACCCGTTCCAAGGGGAAAATGATCGAACTCGGTCTCCCCCTTGAGCAACAGAAGCTCAGATTGCGTGCGAATGACGAACCGGAGTCTTTGCTCCTGCTGGCCATTGCCACGCTCGGGGATACGGCGTCGCAATTGAACGACGATGACGTGCCGTCGCAGAGCGAATATGAGGATCTCGACTTCGCTGCGAGTTACTTCGACGCACTCCTAGGCTCCCACCTGGCCGAAGAGTCGTCGGGCGACATCGCCATACTCGCGTCTGCCGCCTACTATTTGGCCGGTCGGCCAGGGAGTAGCCGGGTACTGTCTGACCGACTCTTCTCGCGCCCGGCGGAATCTCCAATCGAGAGCCTGCTCCGCTGGATTCTTCACGGCAGCTTTCAACCCTTCGAATGTGTGGCTGGTGCAAACCTGCAGTCTGCGGTCCACGTCGCCGAATCCACTGCGGCGCATTTCTTACTCGGCTTGGATTCCTCCCTGGCTTTGGAGGGAGCGAAACGTCTTCGTTCAATCGCGTATTCGAGCCCCTCGGCACGCGATCTCCTTCTTGCAGATCTCGTGCTGGCGGTGCTGCGACGAAAGCTTCAGGTATCTTCAGCGGTTACTCTGCCGGAGTTCAGTGGTCTCCCGGTCGCATTGTGGCGGGACTCAATTCGTGCTTCCCGCTTCCCGAAGGAGCTGTGGCCAGCGCAGTTGGCAATTGGGCGAGGTGGATTTTTTGCGGGCTCCTCAGGGATTATCCAGATGCCAACGAGTTCTGGAAAGACACGCTCGATGGAAATGATCTTGCGGGCCGGCTTCCTATCCAAAAGAGTGAAATTGGCGGTGATTGTCGCGCCGTTTCGGGCGCTAAGTCACGAGATCGCTTCTTCCCTTCAACTTGCATTTTCTGGAGAAGGTGTGCGGATCAACGAGCTCTCCGATGCGCTACAGCTTGACTTCGCAGCGGACTTTGCGGCGTTGCTGGGTGAAGAGACTCAAGTCGGCATTCTCGTTCTGACGCCTGAAAAACTCCAGTTTGTATTGCGTCAGGAATCACAACTGGTCCGTCAGTTCGATCTCGTTATATACGACGAGGCTCACCAGTTCGACTCGGGCGCACGGGGCGTGACCTACGAATTGCTGGTCGCTGAACTACGAGCGGGGCTATCTGAGCGATCGCAGGTTGTTGCCATATCTGCGGTCATCCGAAATGCAGATGACTTGCGAGCCTGGATGCTTGGCGATGACGGAGTAGTGGTCGACGGAAGCGGTCTATCTCCGACGGCGAGGGCGGTTGCTTTTGCGACATGGATTGAACAGCGAGGCCAGCTTCAGTTCTTTGAGACAGATAACTACGAATATCCCGATTATTTCGTCCCTCGCTCCATCGAGAGTCAATCCTTGGTGAGCCGCGGGCGAGAGACGGCCACTCGAGTATTTCCGGATAAAGACGACAAAAAAGTGGCCACCGATGTGTCTCTGTATCTGGGGCTCCGCCTGGCCCCTAAGGGTGCAGTGGCCATATTCGCCGGAACCAAGGCCACGGCGAGTAAGATCGCGTCCCGCGCTGTAGACATTTTTGAACGGGAAGTCTTGCTTACCCGTCCGGCAGAAATATCCGATCCGAAGGAGCTGTCGGGCCTCGCCGATTTGGTCCGCATGCATTTTGGAGCCTTCAGCGACCAATGGCACGCGGCAAAGCTCGGCATTTTTGTCCACAGCGCAGACACGCCAAATGGGCTCAGGCTCACAATCGAGCATGCTATGCAGAAGGAACTGATCCAATTCGTGATCTGTACGTCGACTCTCGCTCAGGGAGTCAACCTCCCCATCCGGTACCTCATCGTCTCCGGCACGCGGCAAGGTACCGAGAGTATTAGTGTGCGGGACTTCCAGAACCTCCTCGGGCGCGCTGGCCGGGCAGGGATGCACACTGAGGGTCTCGTTGTTTTCGCCGATCCCCGCACGTACGATCACCGAAAGCGCCGAGTTGGTACGAGGGAGTTTGAGAAATCCACTCGACTTCTCGATCCAAAAAACTCGGAAGAAACCACAAGCTCAATTCTTAGCGTGCTACTCCCGTTCAATTTGCCCAACGGAGGCGCAGCTCTGTCGCCGTCAGAAATCGTGGAGTGTCTTTTCGATGCTGAAATTGGCTTGGAAGGCACGGCGAAAGCGATTGCTGAGTTCACCAAGGAGTTGAAGCGTCGGCGGGACTCCCTGGCGGCTCTCGAGAGTTACCTAATGGCGAACAGCGAGATGGAATCTCTAGAAGACTTCAAATCCCGCGCGGTCTCCTTGTGCGAGCAGACATTTGCTTTCGCGCTTGCGTCTGAGGTCGAACGGAGCGCGCTCAGAGTCTTGTTCGCCCGACTGACAGAGACCATTTGCGACTTGGTCAGTGAGCCTGAGCGTCAGGCGGCCTTTGGCCGCACATTATTGAGCGCCAAGAAGGCCCGTCTCGTTTTCGATTGGGTCAACGGTCATCGAGATGCGCTGCTTGAGGCAAGCACCAATGAGGAACTGCTCTCGGTCCTCTGGCCGCTCCTGGAACAGACGTTTGAAGGCCGAGTATCCGTTTTCATGGAACCCGCTGGTTCAACTTTCGCCCTTGCGAGTTCCTGGATTCATGGATCAAGCTACGAGCGACTGTTCGAGATGGCCTCAGCCAACGGCTACACCAAGCCGTACGGCGCAGTCCGGAGGAAACTCACCGAAGAGGATCTAGTAAAATTCCTACACTCAACGCTTGCATTCGATTCGGCGCTTATCGTGTCAGCGGTTTGCCAATTCCTCGGACACGAAGCGGGCGGCGATCAGACTCCGCTCGGTATCTTCTTGAAGACGCTTAAGTATGGAGTTCCGGACTCGTTGTCGATATCTGCATATGAGGCAGGATTCGCCGATAGAGCTGTGGCACTCTTGCTCCGAGAACAGTTGCGGGAAGTCGGGTTCAAAGGGGACAGTTTTCGAGAGGCCCTTCCGATGTATACCGACAGGGTGACTGAGGTCCTCAATCCCCTACCCAGTTATTTCCTTGAGGTTTTGCAGGGACTCCACTCCGACGCCAGCGGACCCACCTAGCAAGCATGCGGTGGATAGTTTGGAGGGGCTCGTTGTCTCGCTCAAAGCGGTTCACCCGGCCATCATTTACTCATCAAATTCATCTCTATTTGACCCAAAACGATGGGCTACAATTGGAGACAGTGAACCGCCCGGTTCCCTGTAAACACAAGGGAATCCGAGGGTTTTCGGAGACATTCGGCAACCACTAAATTAAGGTCAGAACCTTCAAGGGGTCGCAGGTTCAAATCCTGTCAGCCCGACCAAATGGGCCGTTCGCGAAACTCTGCACGAAACGGTCCGGTCGAAACAAAAAGAAATCGCTCCTGAGGCTTCTCAGGAGCGATTTCTGGTTTAAGGGCTTCTCGCGTCCGATTCTGGTCGCGACTCTTGAGCTGTGTGCGGGATCTCGGTTGTTCAGGGTGTCTTCGGGCGTTTTTTTTGCGCGCGTCGGATTGTCTCGAATGCTGGGTGTTCGCCCTCTCGGGCAGTGTGGGTGGCCGCCTGGGTGGCTATCTCCTCAGGGGTGGCCCGCCGGTCCCGTCGACTGAGCCTGGTGGTTTCGTTTTGTCTGGGCGGAGAACTCCGGGCGGGTAGGTGTCCGTGTAGGGGTTGTGCCATTCGCGATCTCGGCGTCGCACCAGAGCGATCGCGGGTTCGCCACGGGACTCGCTCTTCGCGTCGGCTTTGATCTTGTCGCTGATGAACGCTGCGATCTTGCGGAGGTTGAAGTTTGTCAGCAGCATCGTCACGATGATCTGGGCAGCTCCGAGTCCGCGCACCCGGCGTCGTCCCGCAGTTTCGATGTCTTCGGTTCCGCGGGCTTTGACTTGGGCGTTGAGGGATTCAATGGAGTTGCGGGCGGCGGTGCCAGAAGGGTGGCACGACGGATGCCGGGAGCCCGTAGGTCCGTCGTATCCAGTTCACCCACCGGTTGAGTTCGATCCACTCTGTTTCGGCGTCGTCTGCGTTGAGGAGATTCCAATTGATCGGATGCGGCGGCTCAGCCGAGAGCGGCCCCTCGAGTTAGTCTTCGCCGAATGTGGCACTCTGGTCGCCGGCCGCCCAGTCGACCAGGGATTCTGCCATCGTTGGCTTCACATTCCGAGCACAGCAGAGCCGGCGCGAGCGTGCTCCGCCTCGAGCAAAACTGCCTTCTGGGCGGCTAGAGCATCTCGTTCGGTGCCTGCAACTGAGCGGCGGGTTCGGTCGACGTCGTAGTTGGTGCGTGCGAGGTCGTGGAAGCTTGACGCGAGAACGGTGAAGCGGCCGCGGGCTGCGCGCGACACACCTGCTCGGAAGTACCCCTCCGCCAGGCGCTGAAGGAGGTAATCACCACTGTTCGTGCGCTAATTCGTGTTAAGCAGTAACAAAGACCATCAAGGCGCGATAAAGTTGTGGTTATGAACGCTGCGATCACCAACACCGTTTGGCCTCCACACGGGGTTGAGACTCTGCCCTGGCGTCAGCAGGTACGTGGCGGCACGCGTGAAGACCGAGTGCTGAGTTCCGTCGACGCGACAATCCCGCCACTGATCGAGACGCTCGACTACATGCCGCCTCTGGCAGTGTTGCTGCAAACCGAGAAAGCCCTCCTTGCCGTCGCGCAGGCTGACACTGACGCGGAAGGCCATTCCGCGGCACTGAGCCGTTTCATGGTGCGTTCGGAATCTGTGGCCTCCTCGAAGATCGAGCGCATCTCTGCATCGGCGCTGGACTACGCCCAAGCGGTTGCAGGCAACCGGGGCAATGCCTCTGCGATGAGCATGGTCGCCGCCTCGGCTGCGCTTCATGAACTCATCACCACCGTTGAGCAGCACGGCCATTTCGAGCTGGAGAACATTACGAGCGCACACCGCGCACTGATGGCGGATGACCCCGCCGAGGGTAGCTACGCAGGTCATCTGCGGGACATGCAGAACTGGATCGGCGGAAGCGATTACTCACCCCGGGATGCCCTCCACGTGCCGCCGGCGCCTGCGCGAGTTGCTGAGCTGATGACTGACCTGGTGGCGTACCTCAACCGCGACGACGTTCCAGTGATGGTGCAGGCCGCGATCGGCCACGCCCAGTTCGAGTCCATCCACGCCTTCACCGACGGCAACGGTCGCATCGGACGTGCGCTGGTATCCGCTGTGCTGCGTCGCCGCGGCGTCACCCGTAACGCCGTTGTGCCTCTGGCCAGTGGTCTTCTCGCCCGCCGCGACGACTATTTCGCATCGCTCGGCGCCTACCGCCGCGGCGACCCCGCGCTGCTAATTGGCTTGTTCGCGCACTCAGCGCGTGCTGCCGCCGACTGCTCTCGCGGCACCATCGCTCGTCTGAAGGCGATGCCCGATGCTTGGGCAGCAGAGCTGCGCCCTCGCGCCGGATCCGCGGCCGCCGCACTGATTCAGGCGTTCTATGACCACCCAGTGATGAGTGCAGCCGAGATCGAGGCACGGTCCGGCTCCGTTGCTTCCCAGGCGTACCGGGCGATCGACCAGCTCACTCGAGCCGGGTACATCCAGGAAATCACCGGTCGCAAAAGGAACCGCGTGTGGGCTGCGTCAGAGGCGCTGGCCGAACTGGATGATCTTGACCGACGCATCCAGGCCGCGATGGAGTGAAAATGAGCTTCGAGAACACGGGGCCGACGGGGGAATCGCGCGGCTGAGCGTCGCGCTGAACGCCTAAGAAGGTGGCCGGCGCGTGGCTGGCCGGGAGCGGCCGGGCCGACATGAGCATCACAACGAGGGCTGGCTCAGGTGGTCGGACAGGCCGGCCGGACCAACCGAACAGAAGCGCGGGTTGCATGGCGTCGGCGTTCGACGTCGACCAGCTCGGTCACGCCAAGCGATGCGTGGCTCAGCATTCTGGTGACTCACGGGGCGCCGACCAGCGAGCGCCTGATCGGAAGCGACGCTTTTGGAGCTATTCACCGACGACGAGGAATCGCAGGCTGCTGCCAGATGGAGCGATAGCTCCAGCTGCTGCCGCAGTCCAAGCGGCGGCTGACGCTCAGGCGGCGGACGATGCGCGCGTTGCGGCAGAGGAGCGAGCTGCCTCTGCCCCGCTCCGGTGAGCCCCCGCCGTCCTCGGGGAGCGCCGATAAGTACACGGGGTGTCGAGCCAATGGTCCTAACGGCACGTCAATCGACGACAAGGGGTGCCGGTACACCAAGATTCCGTGTTAGGCGCTGCGGCATTCCGGCAGACGGCGTCAGAGATGATGGTCTTGTGAGCAACGGCGGCGTGACAGCCTTCGAGTTCGTGAGCGGGGAAGGCTTCATCGAGAAGCCCGCCGTGCCTGGCCGGGTCCGCCGATCAGGACAACCCGACGATCTCGCCGTTGTCGTCGATGTCGATGCGTTCGGCTGCCGGTGTGGACGAGAGACCAGGCATGGTGCGCATGTCGCCGCAGATGGGATAGATGAACCCGGCCCCGATCGACGCACGCACCTCACGCACCGGCAGTCGCCACCCGGTGGGTGCTCCCTTGATTTTGGGGTCGGCCGACAGGGACAGGTGTGTCTTGGCGATGCACACCGGCAGGCTGCCGAAGCCTGCCCGCTCGTACTTGTCGAGTTGCCGAGCTGCCAGAGGCGAGAGGTCCAAGCCGTCGGCGCCGTACATCTCGCGCGCGATCACATCAATCTTGTCGACCAAGGGAAGTTCGTCGGGATAGAGCCGGTGGAAGCTTGACGGTTCAGCGCAGGCCTCCGCAACCGCCTCGGCCAGCTCGACCGCACCCCTGCCGCCTTCGGTGAAGTGGTAGCTGATCGCCGCGCGCACACCTTCCTCTGCCGCGACGTCCATGATCGCTTGATGCTCACTGTCGTAGTCGGTGGGAAATGCGTTCACCGCAATGACCGGCGTCACTCCGTGCCGTCGAATGTTGGCGATCTGCCGGCGCAGGTTCGCTGCCCCGGCGATGACGTCGTCGGGATTCTCGGCGAGCATCTCCGGTGGCAGCGGTAGGCCGGCGACGACCCGGTACTTGTTTGAGTGAGTTTTCAGGTCACGCACGGTCGCGACGATGACGGCGGCATCCGGCGCCAGCCCGGAGGCACGGCACTTGATATTAAAGAACTTTTCCGCGCCGATGTCTGCACCGAACCCCGCCTCGGTGATGAGGTAGTCGCCGGCATGGATGCCGATCAGGTCGGCGAGCACCGAGGAGTTACCGGTGGCGATGTTCCCGAACGGACCACTGTGGACGAGCACTGGCGTCTGCTCCACGGTCTGCATCAGGTTCGGCTTGATGGCGTCCGTGAGTATCGCGGTCATGGCGCCGGCCGCCTTGAGCATCTCGGCGGTCACCGGTTCGCCGCCGCGGTTGTAGCCGACGACGATTCCTCCCATCCGTTCACGGAGATCCCGCAACGACGTGCACAGCGACAACAACGCCATCACCTCGCTGGCTGCGGAGATGTCGAAACCGGATTGGAACGGGTTGCCGTCGTCAGGACCGCCGAGCCCGGTGATGATGGTGCGCAGCTCGCGATCGTTGACGTCGAGGACACGTCGCCAGGTGATCTCATGGGGGTCGAACCCGAGACGGTTTCCCTTGTGGATGTGGTTGCCGATCATCGCCGACAGTAGATTATGGGCCGCGGTAACAGCGTGGGTGTCGCCGGTCAGGTGCAGGTTCAGTGCCTCCATTGGGACCACCTGAGCGTAGCCGCCACCAGCGGCTCCGCCCTTGATGCCGAACGTGGGCCCCATCGACGGCTGCCGTATCGCGACGATCCCGAGCTTGTCGATGTGCCGGAAGCCCTGACCGAGCCCGACCGCGGTGGTCGTCTTGCCCGACCCGAGTGGAGTCGGCGTGATTGCGGTGACGACGACATACTTGGCCCGTGGACGGTCACGGAGCTCATCGATCGCATCGAGGGAGATCTTCGACGCCGCACTTCCGTACGGTTCCAGCAGGTGTGGACCGATGCCCATGTCGGCTGCAACCTCTTCAAGCGGGCGACGGGCCGCAGCGCGCGAGATAGCGAGATCTGACGGCATGGCCGTGGTGATTGATCGAGATGGCTTGACCATGGTGCCTCCTCAGCGCCTCAGCGCCTCTGGGGCCTGGTGACCCAAGCGTACTGTCAGGCCAGTCGTCATCAGTTCCCATTAAACGAAACGTGATGAGGCGACTGTCCGAGGCGCTCGGGGGAGGGGCACCGAGCTCAGCGACTAGGTCCGGCTCAGCGCTTCCTCATCGGCCGCAACATCCTTCTGCAGTGCGAACTGGGTCCGGTGCAATTCTTCGTACCGCCCACCCACAGCCAGCAGTTCCTCGTGCGTGCCGCGCTCCACGATCGAGCCGTCCTCAACCACGAGGATCAGGTCCGCGTTGCGGATGGTGGAGAGGCGGTGTGCGATCACCATCGCCGTCCGTCCCTTGAGCGCCTCGCTGAGCGCCGCCTGCACGGCGGCCTCAGACGTCGAATCCAGCGCCGCCGTCGCCTCGTCGAGGATGACGACGCGCGGCTGGGCGAGGAGGAGCCTCGCGATGGTCATCCGCTGGCGCTCACCCCCGGACAGCCGGTAGCCACGCTCTCCCACCATGGTGTCCAGCTGGTCCGGCAGGGACCGGATGAGCGGCTCGAGCCGCGCGCGGCGGACGGCGTCCCACACCTCGTCGTCGGACGCCTCCGGCCTCGCGAGGCGCAGATTGGAGAGGATGGTCTCGTGGAACAGGTGGCCGTCCTGCGTCACCATGCCCAGGCTGTGCCGCATGGAGACGAAAGTGACATCGCGGACATCCGTCCCCGCGAGGCGCACGGCGCCGCTGTCGACGTCATACAGGCGCGAGAGGAGCTGCGCAATTGTGGACTTGCCGGCACCGGACGTACCAACGAGGGCAACGGTCTGCCCCGGCTCGATCCTGAAGGACACGCCGTGCAGCACCTCCTCGCCGCCGCGGGTGTCCAGCGTGGAAACCTCCTCGAGAGAGGCGAGGGAGACTTTGTCCGCGGACGGGTAGGCGAAGCGGACGTTGTCGAACTCGACGGCCACTGGGCCTTCGGGGACGGCGACGGCGTCGGGCTTCTCTTTGATGAGCGGGTCGAGGTCCAGCACCTCGAAGACGCGCTCGAAGCTGACCACCGCGCTCATGATCTCTACCCGTGCGTTTGCGAGGCTGGTGAGCGGCGCGTAGAGGCGGGTGAGGAGGAGCGCCAGGGTGACCACGTCTCCGGTGTTCAGCTGGCCGTCGAGGGCGAGGGAGCCGCCGAGCCCATACACGAGCGCGAGGGCGAGAGCGGAGACGAGCATCAGTGCGGTGAAGAAGACGAACTGCAGCATCGCGGTCCGGACCCCGATGTCGCGGACGCGGGCGGCGCGGACGCGGAACTCCTCGGCCTCCTCGTCGGGCCGGCCGAACAGCTTGACGAGGGTGGCACCGGGCGCTGAGAAGCGCTCGGTCATCTGCGTGCTCATGGCGGAATTGTGATCGGCGGCCTCGCGGCGCAGCGCGGCGAGGCGGCTGCCCATGCGGCGCGCGGGTACCAGGAAGATGGGGAGCATGATCATGGCGAGAACCGTCACGAGCCAGGACGTGCTGAGCATGACGATCAGGGTGAGGGTCAGCGCCACGAGGTTCGTGACCACGCCGGACAGCGTACCGCTGAAGGCCTGCTGGGCGCCGATCACATCGTTGTTGAGGCGGCTCACGAGGGCGCCCGTCCGCGTGCGGGTGAAGAACGCGATCGGCATCTTCTGCACGTGGTTGAAGACGGAGGTGCGGAGGTCCAGGATCACGCCTTCGCCGATCCGCGCCGAGTACCAGCGCGTCACGAGTGACACGGCGGCGTCGGCCACGGCCACGAGGGCGATGACGACGGCGATCCAAACGATCGTGGTGACCTCGCCCTGGGCGACGATGACGTCGACCACCTGGCCGGCGAGTACCGGCGTCGCGACCGCGAGGAAAGCTCCCACGATGGAGAGGGCGATGAAGATCAGCAGCTTGGACCGGTAGGGCACCGCGAACGTCATGATCCGCCGCACGGACTCACGGGAGATGCCGTGCTTGCCGTCCCTGGCGGTAGAGATCTTGTACAGCGAGCTCCAGGCCGCGCCTTCCATGCTCATTGAGGGTCCTTCCGTGGGCAAACGACCAGTTTAGATGGCGAGTTGCCCGAGCTTTGCGACGCGGCTGCCGAGGTGACGCGCGGTGGCGCGTCCGTTGTGTTGCTCGCGACTCTATAACCTGTAGTGATTCCGGGGGCTATAAGTTATAGTCGTGTATTGAACTTCACCTTATAGGAAGCCGACCAGAGCCATGAGAGCAGTGACTGCCTCGGAGGGCCTCAACCTCCTCACCGCGCTGGGCGTGAACGTCCTGGTCTTGGACGCGGACACCGTGACCCTCACTCTGTCCGGCAGCCGCATCATTGCCCGCGTGCACGTGCGCCGTTCACCCCCCTCTCGCTGGGACATCCAACGCGATGTTGAATCCGGCCGTTCACGGGGCCCTGCCCCCGACATCTTTCTCTACGTGGTCCCGAAAGCGAGTGTAGGACTGGCCGAGGCCGCCCTAGCTGACTCAGGGATTGCGGTCGTGTCGCTGGAGGATGGGGTCGTCATTCTTGTGGGCAAGAGGGAAGACGACACGCTGCGCGGGGCGCTCTCCTCCGACCGCGGACCTGGGACAGGACGGGGGCGTGTCGCGTGGGGTCGATTCGCCCTGCTCCGGGTGCTCCTCCGCACGTCACGACCGAGAACTCAGATGGACCTCGCCGCAGAGTGCGGCGTGTCCCAGGTGACCGTTTCCAACGGTCTCCGCGCACTCGATACTGCTGTGGTTCGCGACGAGGGCGGCTGGCGGGCAGCGCGGCCGGAGACCCTGTGGGACCGATTCCTGGCGGAGTATCCGGGGCCGCAGGGCATTTCCAGTTACTGGTTGAGTCTGGACGCCATCGTGCGTCAGGCGCAGACGCTTCGGGATGCTGCCGCCAAGCTGGACGTCATCGTGTCGGGGGACCCGGCCGCTGATCTGGTCGCCCCGTGGCGGGTGGCCCGCCGTGCGGTTGTTTACGCACGGACAGGTCTGGATCTGGCTCGACTCGGCTTCTCCGAGACCACGCCGGAGAGCGCCACCCTCGAATACGTCGTTCCGGCGGACCCCACGATCTGGTCGACCGCCAGGGCGTGGACGTCAATGGTGTCCGGCTGGACGGCCGACCCGGTTCTCGTGGCGTGGGACGTCCAGCGGACTGGGGGGCCCGACGCGGCTGACGCGGTCGAGAGAATCCGGCGAACGGTTCTGGACGGCTTTCAGGCACGGGTTGCATCGAGCACGCGCTAAAATATGATGTACGAGTCATATTGGATATAAGACGGAAACGATTGTGGCAGCCTCATCTACTCTCGTCCGCGCCGCTCGCCGGAGCAAACACCTCACTCAGGCGAGACTCGCAGAGCTAACCGGCATTGACCAGGCCAGCGTCTCCCATCATGAGCGTGGACGGGATGCGGCCTACAGTACGGTCGATCGGCTGCTCGCCGGCGCCGGACACCGCCTGTATGCCGCTCCCACGCGTCGTGATGACGCTGCCAGCGCGGCAGAGGCGATCAGAGAGTATCTTCGAGCGAAGGATGCAGACCGCGCGCTCCGGGCTTTGCTTCAGTTGAACGATAATCTCACCGCCGAACACGGACTCGTTCGAGGAATCCTTGGGCTGACGGAGCCGGAACCCACCGGCGATCTTATGTGGGATGCCGCCATCGCGGCTCTCGTGGCATGGCGGCTCAATCAAGAGAACATCCCGCTGCCTGGATGGGTCAACAACCCCGAGCGCGCACTGACTGAACCAATTGTGTTCCGGGTCGACCCGGCCGACCCCGCGCCCGAACGTGATGACGTGCCGAACGAGTTCGCCGAACGCGGCGTTCTTGCCTGGGCAGATACCTTCGCGAGCGTCTGATGTTCGGCACCGCGCTGGACCGCAACGCGATCATCATCGGCCTCCGTGATCTCGTCGCCGAGCTTCGTAATTCGGGTGAGGTGGCCGGCATCCGGCTCGTGGGCGGTGCGGGCACTCGCCCTGTGCTACTTCGATCGGGGGACCACGCAAGACCTGGATGTCCTTCACGTCCGCCCCGGCTCGGACGATTCCGTCGCTGCCGCCGCCGAACGAGTCGCACTGAAGCATGGGTGGGACGCAAAGTGGCTGAACGAGCGGGATGCCCACCACGCCGTTCGGCGTGATCGTCTCCACGGCACTGTCCGGCTGCTGATCGCCGTCAGGGCCCACAAAGTGACCCCTAACGTGCCCCGCGCACCGCGTACCGGTGCATCGTCACTCCTTGGTCGAACGAATCCTGTTCCAAGAGGTCGAGCTCGAGAGGCTGGTCGAGAGCGTCGAAGAGCGGCCGGCCGGCTCCGAGCACGACAGGGTGTGTGAACAGCAAGAGCTCGTCGAGCAGGTGAGCCCGCATCAGCTGGGTGGCGAGGTTCGCGCCACCGATGCCGATTTCTCCGTCCGTCTCCTGTCGCAGCACGGCGAGCTGTTCGATCGCGTTGTCGTCGCCGATGATGCGCGTGTTGTGTTCGGCCGTGGTGCGCGTGCGCGAGACGAGCACCTTGGGTTTGTCCGTCCAGATCTCGCCGTACGCGCGCAGGAAGCCCGGAAGGGATTCGTCTGTGCGCGCGTTCGGCCAGAACGGATCCATCATCTCGAAGACTTTGCGGCCCTGAACCATCATCACCAGCGCCCGCGCGCGAGCGTTGAATTCGCGATGCAGCGGCTCGCCCAGGCGGATCCAACTGGGCCCTCCGATGTCACCGTGCTCACCCACCTCGCGCTCGATGAAGAGATCAAGCGAGACATTCATCCAGTAAACGAACCGGCCGGCCATGACCACTCCCTTCGCCGAGCCACGATTGCAGGGACTCCTACACGCTAGCTTTTTGAATTAGCGATGGGCGGGCTCGGCACCACCCTACAACTCGCCCCCGGCTCCACGGCGACCGCCTTTGTTGGTCCGCAAGTCGGACCTCGACGGACGCAGATTCAGCGCCAAGTCACGAAGATTCCGAAGTCTCGGGGGAGTGGTGTTTGGGAACCCTCAACGGGCGCATCGGCCTCGCTAGGCGCTCAGGAGTGACCGGATCTGGTTGAGCTCTCCCGCGTGAGCAGCAGATTGCACGTCAAGGTCGTATCGGGTCTGGAGGTTCATCCAAAATCGATCCGTTGTGTCGAGTGCTCGTGACAGCCGAAGGGCGGTGTCCGGGCTGATACCTCGCTTACCGTGAACGATCTCGTTGATGCGGCGCGGGGGCACGGCGATTGCCTGGGCAAGACGGTATTGGCTGATGCCAAGCGGAGTGAGGAATTCTTCGAGAAGAATCTCGCCGGGGTGAATGGGCTCGTGTGCGGCAGTCACAATATCTCCTCAGTGATAGTCGGTGATTTCGACATTTATTGGCCCAGCGGGTGTCCACGTGAAGCAGATGCGCCATTGGTCGTCGACTCGGATGCTGTGTTGGCCTTTTCGGTTGCCCTGCAGCTGATCGAGACGGTTGCCCGGTGGAACGCGCAGGTCATTGATGGTTTCAGCGGCGTCGAGTATCAGTAGCTTTCGATTCGCGATTCGCTGCAAGTCGGGGCCAAACCTGCGCACATGGACCCGCTGCCAGACAGGCTCAGTGTCTTTTTCTGCGAACGTCTGGATCACACCATTAGCATAACGCTCAGCGTTATTATCGTCAATCGTTATCAATTCCAGGCAGGGCACGTGGACGCCCACGACGAACGCCAGGTCGCGGTCTGGATGAAACGACTCACGTCCGTACCGGGCATCGGGGGCAAAAAAGCGTTGACCTACTGCTTGCAGGTTGAAATCGAGGGCACCAAGCAGGTCGTTTCGCCTGTTTACCCTGGACGTTCCGCGACCATATCCGTCACCCCGAACTGGCGGGGGAGTCATAGCGCCAGTTACGGAACGACGGCCTATAGAAATCGCTGCGGGCCGGAACGAGTAGGTTGTGGCTATGCGTATCAGGGGGTTTCGAGGGGCGAGTGCGGTTCTGGCGGCGGCTTGTTTGGCGGTGGCGATGATCGGATGTTCTGGGTCGGTACCGGAATCTGGTGGACCGGTTTCTGCGCCGACGATGACCGTAACAATAACTCCGACTCCGACTCCGACTCCGACCCCGACGCTGATCCCTGAAACCGATACATGCGACAACGCTTTCACCGCTGACCTGAATTCGAAAATGGCGACGGACGGACTCACTTTTCGTGATTACGGCCCCGGCGGTGAACTGGACTCAGTGGTCGGAGCTGACGGCCTGCGCTGCGAGTGGACGAAACCGCAGACGGACCTGACCGTTCGGTACGCGAACTGGACCCGGGATATGCCGGCTTGGGATGTTCTGAGAGCTCAGCTTCTAGCTGACGGGTACACCGAGACCGGCCCGTGGTCGGCCAGCCGGCCGACACCGGAGTTCGACTCCGCGTACCGGTACCGCGACGGCGTCATCCACTACGCGAGCCCAGCCCGTTTCATTGGGTGGGTGACTGCACTGCAATAGGAGGTGGCGCTCACGGATGCTGCCACGCCGACTCCATCATCTCGTAGGTCACCCGGCCGAATTGGAGGGCATCCGCTCGCTCCAACTGAGCGGTCCAGCAGCGCATCGACTGGTGCGGGGGAGTCTGCCTAGCGAGGGCCGAGGGTAATCGGCCCCGCCGTGTCGCAGGGGTGAACACTGGCCTCTGCAGCAATTAATGACTTCCATGAGAACCGCGGCGCGCTACTACTGTTGCCGTATGTTCACGAGCGAGCCGCTGCCCAGCCACCCCGCTCCGGATGACCCGTCGGGGAAGCTGGTTCTCTTGCGCCATGGGGAGACGGAGTGCTCGCTGGCCTTCAAGCGGAGGTCGATCCGTTTCTCGTTGAGTGGGACTACGGCGGGTACGAGGGGCGTACGACGCGGGACATCCGCAGCGAACTCGGCTACAACTGGAGCGCATTCACCCACGGCGTGATTCGCGGTGAGACGCCCGGCGAGACGGTCGAGGAGGTCGCCGCCCGCGCGTCGCGGGTGCTCACGCGGGTGCTGCCTGCGATGGTTGAGGGAGATGTCGCTCTGATCGCGCACGGCTCCTGCGCATTCTGACCGCCGTGTACCTGAGAATGGCCCCTCGATTCAGTGCTCAAATCACCGGTTCCCTGTAAACACAAGGGGATCCGAGGGTTTTCGGAGACATTCAGCAATGACTGAATTAAGGCTTGTACCTTCAAGGGCTCGCAGGTTTAATTCCTGTCAGCCCACCAAGGGCCGTTCGCGAAACTCTTCACGAAACGGTCCGGTCGAAGCAAAAGGAAATCGCTCCTCAGGCTTCTCAGGAGCGATTTCTGGTTACAGCGGATCTTGCGGCTCTTCGTGGCTGCGAATTCATGTTCAACGACGCCGCTCAAGCTGCTTTGTCTGTATTCACGCGCGTCGAATTGTCTCGAATGCTGGGTGATTTGTCCTCTCGGGCAGTACGTGGACCGTCGCGGGACGGTTAGGTCCGTAGCGGTGGTCCGCCGGTCTCATCCGATGAAAGGTGTTTGGCCTTGTCCGGCCGAACGTCACTGACTAGGAGAAACGGAGTCGCTGAGAAGGGCTACTTTGAGACCGTCGAGAATCAGTTCGAGACCGAAGTCAAATTCGTTACCGAAGGCGTATCCGGGCTGCAGGATCAGCGATATTGCCATCGCGGCGAGGTTTTTGAAGGAGTCGGCCATGGCTTCCTGCTGCGCCATAATGGCTTCGGTCGCGTCGCCGATGTCGCCGGACGGGTCGAGCGGCAGCGAGGCCTCCTGCTGGGCGAAGCCCAGCACGTAACTGTCCAGGATCGACATGGCGTGGCCCGTCATGGCCATCGAGAAGCCCGCAGCCGTTAAGCAGCCGATGACTGAATCGAGGTGACCGAGGGTCGCCGGCCCAGGGGATGTTCGGGCCTTCATGCTGATGGCCCAGGGATGATGTGCCAGGACACTGCGCGTCGACCCCGCCCGCTTCCGCATGGCCGCCCGCCACTCGTCCCCAGCACTCGGCGTCGCGAATTCGGAGTGCACGATGTCGAGCATCCCGTCGAGAAGATCTTCCTTGTCCTTCAAATGGTAGTAGAGCGACATGGCCGTTATGTCGAGTGCGGCGGCCAGCTTGCGCATGCTGAGCGACTCGATCCCGTCGGCATCGGCCAGCGCCATGGCGACCCTGATCGCTCGCTCACGGGTGACCGGTGTTCTATCTTCAAGCTTCGCCATAGACACCACCATACGCCGTATGGTACTTTCGCACTATTCACCATACACCGTATGGTGCGACGACTGGAGATGAGAAACGTATGAGTAATCCACGCACAATTGCCCGCACCGTCGGCGCGCTGATGCTTGCCGCCTTTTTTCTTTACGGCACTGGAAGCGCTATCGCGACGACCGCTTCCCCCGGCGGGCTCCTCACCGCAGGCGTGGTGCTCATGGTGTTGAACTCGGTGGCCGTGATCGCGATCGGAGCTGTCATGCTTCCTGTCCTTCGGCCACACGCTCCAGGAATCGCGGCCAGCTACCTCGCCACCCGGATCTTCGAGGGTGGGTTTTTGGCGGTCGGCGCGGTCGCGCTACTCGCCGGCATGGGCGGCACCAACTTTCTTGCATACAACATTGCGATGGCGGGCCTTGGCGTCGGTAGCCTGCTGTTCTGCCTTGCGCTCTACCGCTCACGCCTCGTGCCACGGTTCCTGGCCGTGTGGGGATTTATTGGCTACGCGTTATTCGCGGGCGGGTGCTTTCTCGAACTCGCCGGCGTAGTGGGTGCCGGCCTCGTTTCCACCGTTCCGGGTGGCCTGTTCGAGCTGTTCTTCGCCATTTGGCTCATTGTGCGGGGCTTTGGCACGACCGCAGCCGTAACGGCTCGGGCATGACCGTCCCCTGTCCCACAAAAGGCCAGCCGTGCTTGGGCACCGCTCCGGCCCGGCCACCGGTGACGTCACCGCCGCCCGGCTGTGGGCAGCGTCGAAAGACGTTACCGGTATGCGGTACCCTGCAGCCGAACTAGGAGGCACATCTTGAAGGCAATAGTTCAGCGGGAATACGGCGACGTAGAAGTGCTCAAAGTGGAAGACATCGACCATCCGGTCGTTGGCCACAACGACGTTCTCGTCCGCGTGGTGGCCGCGAGCCTCAACCATGCCGACTGGATTCACATGTCGGGCATGCCGCTTGTCGCGCGATTGGCCTTCGGCATTCGAAGACCGAAAGCGATGACGCGGGGCAAGGATGTCGCGGGCGTCGTCGAGTCGGTCGGCACCAATGTCACGGCTTTCCGCCAGGGCGACGAGGTCTACGGAGAGCTCAGTTCAGGAACCTTTGCGGAGTACGTCGCCGCACCCGCCTCGCTTCTGGCGCGAAAGCCGGTCAATTTGACCTTCGAGCAAGCCGCCGCGGTGCCTCTGTCCGGGATGACAGCTTTGGTCGGCTTGCGCGATGCCGGTGCGGTGACCCCCGGTCAGCGGGTGCTGGTCAATGGGGCATCCGGGGGAGTGGGGACTTTTGCTGTGCAGATCGCGAAGGCGCTCGGCGCCGAGGTCACCGCCGTGAGCAGCGCCGCCAATGCTGCGCTCGTGCAATCACTCGGTGCCGACCACGTCGTCGATTACGGACGCGAGGACTTCACCCGTGGAACCGCTCAGCACGACGTCATCTTTGATCTGATCGGGAACCACACGCTGACCGAATTGCGCAGCGCACTCACTTCCAAGGGAGTCCTCGTGCTCTCCAGTGGCGCAGGCGGACGCGTGGTCGGGCCTATGGGGCGCATCCTCAAAGCCGTTGCCGTATCGCCATTCATTGACCAGAAACTCAAACCATTCACCCAGAACGGCAGCACGAAAACGCTGAACGAGCTACGCAACCTGATTGAGGCCGGGCGGGTGACCCCCGCAATCGATCGCATCTATGGGCTTGCCGAGGTGCCCGCTGCCATGCGGTACTTCGTCGACGAGCACGCCCGTGGAAAGGTCGCGATTTGCGTCTGATCTCGGAAGCGGATGGACCCGACCTCATTTAGGCGTTGGACCGGAGGACTTTGATGAGCAGCGCGGTGAGCCCCCCATCGGTCGCGAGCTAGGTGCGCCACGCATCCCACTGGACGGGCGTCAGCAGCCCAAAGAACCAATCGACATTGCGAGCAACCATACTCAGCCTATAGGCAAACGTGGTGCTGGCCGTTGCCCCTCACCATGTGCTCGTCGACCGCAAAGCATCGAGAGCTCAGCGATCTGCTCATCGGCCCGCGGCATCCGGGCAATTCAGGCGACTGAAAAGTCCCCCTGCTTCGCCCGCAAGCCCAACCGCCAACGGGAGGGTTCATAGCGACCGGTGCGTCCGGTGGCGACGTCGGTCGAGCCATCTCGTCCCTCGGGCCCGCGGCGGGACCGGCGATGCGGCCGACTGCCATACTGGGCGCGGCGGGGAGGGGACCTGATGCCACGACTGACGACATCCGTTCTGGGGAGCATCGCTCTGGTGCTAGGGCTGGTGGCCTGCTCGCCCCCGACAACGCAGACTCCACCGGTCGACACGGCCGTCCACACTGATGCGTCGGCCCCGCCCGACGGCGCGGTCGACGTCGTCATCCCCGACGGTGTCATCGGCACGGCCGAGCTCACGTCGGCTCCTGACGGCTGCGTGCTCACTCCCGGGGCGGTCGGCACGATCACCTGGGACCTGCCGGACACCCGCCCCGGGCTGCTCGCCGTCGACACCGGCGCCCGGTTCGGAGCCGGCGGTGCCACCGCTTCAGCCGATGGTGCCCCGCTCTCCTACCGTGCGGTCGCCGACGACACGCTCAACGACATCGCCGAACGCTTCGGCATCACAGACGACGACCTCGGCTTCCTCAACCCGCTCACCAGTCGCCAGCTCCAGGCCGGTGACGATTTGAACCTCCAGGTGGCATTGCGTGGCGGCGCCTCGGTTTCCCCGCCTTGGGCCTGAACGCCGCTTCAGGGCATGAACCGCCGCCCAGGGGATAGTGGCCGTGTAGAAACTACCTGGATATCCGCGTTCACGGGGCCTGCAGGCTTGCGATCATGTCGATAAGTCGGTCGCGGTCGCGGCGGTACAGTGCGGCATGCTCCAGGAAATCTATGCGGCCAGTGTCGGCGGCCCGTTGATCCGTGAAAACGGCCAGATCCTCCATGCGGTCCGCTGCTGCCCGAAGAACGGCAGCCTGGTCAAACACATAGCCGTAGGAACGGATGAGCGCATCGAGCCGGCCCGGGCGAGCATCTCGTCCTGGCGCGTCAGGGTCTGAGTACTCGCCGAGCGGGACGAGTCGATATGCGAGGTAGGCGAGGTCCCAAATCCGTGGCCCGGGGGAGGCCATGTCAACGTCGATGAGACCCGTGATGTGCCCGTCTTGGAAAACCATGTTGTACGGTGCGACGTCGTTCAGGCACACCACCTGTATTGGTTCGTGTGCAGGCAACTGCCATTCAGCGGCCGCGTGCGCGAGGGGTGCGCTCGCGTCATGTACCCGTCGGAGCAAGGACCCAGCCTCATGCAGGATCGTCGGCGACCAGATCCAGCTGGGCAACGGGTAGTTGCCGACGACTCCCGGAAGGTAGGAGAGCACTCCTCGGCCCTGCTCGTCCAGGCCGAAGGGCTCAGGTACTTCCGTCACTCCCGCCGCGCGGAGTGTGGTCAGAAATTGATGGACCGCGGGAGTCCAAGGTCCCGCGGGGCGGCGAACGGTATCGCCCACCCGCACAACCACACTCGAGTTTCCGCCAGCCAGAACCTCTTCATCCATTCCTCCAACCTAAAGGGTTGTTAGCGGAACGCCTTGCTGGCGATTATCCGTGAACGTCAGCTTCTGCCGTTCTGGTTTTGTTCATGGTTCGGATCATCGCCACGTGCGGCCAGGCCTCGAGCCCTCGCGCAGGTTCTCTATCCATTCGAACGCTTATCGCCCGGCCCCAGTCACGTGTCAAGAAAGCACGTAAGCCGAGGTGCTCGTAGTATGGCGCGTCCACGGTTCGTCTCAGAATGTGGTCAGCGTCACGCCCGGGAGTCCCTGTTCCTAGCCCCAAGAATCAGCCACGGTCCCGGCCGAGCGGTCTTTGTGCTTTCAGCATGCGGTGAAGCCGCATGCTGCCGTGGCTTCCGTTATACGCTGGCGCGATGTATCGTTTGTCGATAGTAGTGTACTGATTATCGATAGGAATCACATGCACAAGGCAACCATCGTCTCATTGAAGGCCCTCATCGTCGCGATGATCGTCCTTCTCCTGGCCTGCCAGCTATTCATGGTCCCGGGGGTGGCGCGGCAGTCTGCCGAGATCTACGCAGATCTCCGCTATCTTCAGACGCCGGGCATCATCGTTGCCGTACTCTTCCTACTCTGCGTGCAAGTCGTGCTCTTGTGCGTGTGGCGGCTCCTGTCGATGGTACGCACGTCCGTCATCTTCAGCGACGACGCGTTCGTATGGGTCGACGTCATTCTTGGCGCCATCGTCCTATCGACCCTCCTCATCGCCGTGTCGATGGCCACCCTCGCATCGGCGAATGTCGCCTCCCCATCGGTGATGCTGCTGTGCGCACTCGGCGTTGTCGTCGGTGCGGGACTCGCGCTGCTGATCCTGGTGCTCCGCGGACTCCTGCGCAACGCGCGACAACTGCAGCAGGACCTGTCGGAGGTGGTCTGATGCCCATCGTCATCAACCTCGACGTCGAACTCGCCAAGAAGAAGATGTCCGTCGCTGACTTCGCGGCCGCGATCGACATCACCCCGGTGAACGTATCTGTGCTCAAGAACGGCCGGGCCAAAGCGGTGCGCTTCTCGACCCTCGACGCGATCTGCCGCGTACTTGAGTGCCAGCCGGGCGATATCCTCATCTGGGTTCCGGACGGCTCAGGGCCAGATGCCTCGGATCCGCACAACCCGCCGCGAACGAGCGATGCGACGGAAGCCTCGTGAACACGCCTGCCCGAATGACGAGCCAGTGGAGCGACCTCGCCGTCGCACGTCTTCTGGACGATGCGTCCTGCCCGTCCTGCGGGGTCGACGCCCTGCAGAACAGGCGCTGCCGTGATTGCGGCGTCGACCTGAACGGGAAAATCGGCCTCGAACTTTGGACCGCCTCCCGGGAGGCGGCCACCGCACTGCTAGCGCGGCAGTCGGTGCTCGAACGTGTGCCGCGCGTGCTCGCCGAGCCGTCTGCAGCAAGTGCGACCGAACCGTCGCCAGCATCCGCAGCCCTTGTTGCGCCCGCCGCAGCCAGCCCAGCTGTCGCGGATCCGCGCTCGAGCGTCACAGTTCAGTCGGTGCTGGCGGTCGCGGGCGCTGGGCTGTTCGCGATCTCGGCGATCGTATTCACCTTCTTCAACCCCGACCTCAGCGATCGTGTGCTGCGCAGCGTGATCGTCGGCGTCATCACCCTCTTGTTCCTGGGCGGCGCCTGGCTGCTCGCCCGGCGCAGGCTGCAGTTCTCGGCCGAGGCTGTCGGTGCGCTTGGCATGTTGTTCGTCGCCCTCGACGTGTACGCGCTTTCCGAACTGACCCCGAGCGGCTTTAGCCCGTGGGTGGTCACTGCGGTCGGCACACTCGCCAGCGGCTCGGTCATGGTGGCCCTGTCGCGGGTGGCGCGCATCCGGACCTGGCTCTGGATCTCCCTGCTCGGCCTTTCCGTGGTGCCTTCGATGCTCGGGTACGCGGGCGGCACCGTGTTGTCGGCGGTCATCGGACACCTCGGCACCGCATTCGTCGCTTTCGCACTCGTCGCACTCGTCCGCGCCACGGCAAGGAGATTCGACGGGGGCCTCCGGGCGGAACAGGTGACGCTGACGGTGGTGCAGGTGGTCGCCGTCGCAATCGTGCTCGCTCAGGCGAGACTGATCGAGGCCGGCAGCACCACGGGATACTGGCTCGGAATTTGCGCCGTCCTTGCCGCGATTGCGGTGCTCGCTGGCCTCGCCACCCGGAACCTCGCACGCGGTCTCTGGAGCTTCGTCGCCGGGGCTGCCGGCGTGGCCGCATTCACCGGGCTGCCATTCGCCCTCGACCTCGGAGCGTATGGCGCCGATCATTGGTATTTCGCTTTCAGCGCTGTCGCGGGCGCCGCAGGACTCATCGTCCTGGGCGCCCTGGCGCCGACCCCGGCGACGATCGAGCGGCGACGGTACACCGGCGGCGCGTTCGGGATGGCCGTGGTGAGCGTCCTGGCGACGGTGCTCGTGGCGCTGATGATCGGCGCCGCGAAGGTGCTTGGTTCCGTCAGCGGTTCCGATCTCGTCTCCTCAGTGATCGATACTGGCGGCGTGCTCGCGGTCGTGCTCGGCCTCGCCGCTGGTGCCTTTGGCTTCGGGGCCTTCGCCGCAATCACCCTGCACCGGGACATCGCCCAGGCGCACCGCGCGAACGGGGTGGCGGCCCTCGCCATCTGGCTGGCGTCGCTCGCTGGGCTCGTGCTCGTCTGCACCCCCGGCCTCTTACCCTGGGCTCAAATCGGGATCGCCCTGGGACTCGCGGTATCCACGAGTGCTGCGCTCATTCTCGTCCCGAGCCTCCGGGCGGCTTCCCTCCGCTTGCGCCTTCCCCTGATTGTCGCGGCTCATCTGGCTGTGCTTCTCGCGGGCATCATCTCGTGGACCGACGATCGCCTCGCGGCGTGGGCGGGCATCGCAGTGGTCACGGCCATCATCGCGCTCGCGCGAACCGTGCCCGCCGGGACTCGTTTTCTCCACGTCGCTGTCGGCTACGCCTACGCTCTCGTGGTCGTGGCGACAGCGCTCGGACAGCTCGGCATGGGCGCGATCGCGCTCATGTGCCTAACCACGTCGATCGGGCTGATCGGCGCCATCGTCGCGACCGCTCTTCCGCAAGTGAAACCCGCAGCCTGGTACTCGATCCTGGTCGTGACGTCCGTGCCCTTTGTGATCGGCGTGATCCAGGTGGTCTTCGAACGCAGCGGCTGGACTGCTCTCTCAACTGGCATCATGTTCCTGCTTGCGATGACCCTCCTCGTCTCCCGCCGGCTCGGACTCGGCATCCTGCTTCGCGCAATCGCCGCCGGCCTGCTCATTCCGTCCCTGGCCGTCGTCGTCGTATGTCTCGGCGCCGAGGTGCTCAGGGGCAGCGCCTCTCCTCTGACTTTGCCGGTCATCGCGGCGATTGTCGCTCTCGCGCTCCCGAGCACGGGGGTGATTCGCTCGGCCCTCCTGCGACGTGGCGTCGGCGAACGGGGCGCCACGGTCGCGCGGATCGCCATCGAGGCGTCTGCCATGCTCACCGGCGCAATCGCCGTCGGGCTGGCGCTCATCCGGGTGGCGGCTGGCTTGCCGACGACATTCCTCGTGCTCATCATTCTCGCCCTCGGCGCAGCGGCGACATCGTTCTGGGCGAAGCGCCGCTACGGGTGGTGGACCGCGGCTGCCTGCCTAACGGGAGCCCTGTGGTGTGTGTGGGCTCTGGCCGGTATCAGCCTGCTTGAGCCGTACCTGCTTCCGCCGAGCCTCGCAGCGGCGACCATCGGCCTGCTCCTCACCGCGCGCGGCGCACAGGGCGTGCCGCTGTATACCTGCGGGCTCCTCGTTGCCATCGTGCCGACCCTGGTGGTGCTGGCGGTGTCGGAGGCAGGTGAAATCGGCGGAGCAGCGTGGCGCGGCTACGGGCTGGTCGCTGCGGCGTGGGCGCTGCTCGGGCTCGGCCTGCTGCTCCACCGGGGCACGTCGCCGCGTGCAGATCGGCTGCGCACACTCTGCAAGCCGACCTACGGGGTCGCGATCGTGGCGGGTGCGGCCGGGGCGATCCAAGGCGTGCGATTCGGCGTCGGTGCCGACATCGTCGCGACCGGGGCGATACCGTTGGTCGTTCTGTGCCTCGGGATCGGCCTGGCGGGTGCCGTGCCAGCTGCCGTTGCGGCGGGGGCCATCCTTTCCCATGCCGCGGTACCTCACGCGGCGCGCAGCCGATGGTCGTCTTTCGGTCGTCTGTGTGCTCGCTGGCTGTATGCCCCCGCCACCCTGTACGTCGGGCTGGCGACTTGGACGGCGATCGAACGAGACTGGTTCACGATCTGGCTGATGTGGTCGCTCATGGTCACCTACCTCGCCGCCATGGTCCTTATCGCGGTGCGGATGCGAAACGGCCGGACGAGCCTGCCTCCCGTGTGGCTCCTCTTCACGCTCGCGTTCGTCACTGCGATCGTGGCTTGGAGCCCGCGTGACTTGCGGGTCGAGTGGTTCTCGCTGCCCCTGGGCCTCTTCTTGCTCTTAGCCGGTGTTGCCGCCATACGCGGAAGGCAATCGGATACAGCGGACATCAAGCGTGGCACGCTCGGCAGCTGGCCCGCCCGCTGGCACGGCTCGTGGCCGCTGCTCGCCCCCGGACTCGGCGTGATGTTCTTGGCCTCGATCCTCGCGACCTTCACCGACCCTCAGACCTGGCGGGCCATCCTCGTGATCGCGATCGCGCTCGTCGCCATTCTCGTCGGCTCTAGCTTGAAACTCGCGGCTCCTTTCCTGCTGGGCATTTTCGTACTGCCCATCGAGAACATTTTCGTGTTCGTGGTGCAGATCGGCCGCGGCATCGAATCGGTGCCGTGGTGGATCACGCTGGCCGTCGTCGGCGCCGTGCTGCTCATCATCGCCGTCACCTATGAGCGTCGAGCCGGGCACGACAACAGCATCGCGGCGCGACTGCGCGACCTGGCATGAAACGGTCGTTCTCGCTCCACACCTCGAGGACGGCAGTTGCGGAATCAGTGGCCAGCCATTTGGCCTCGAAGGCTTCATAGAGTCGACTGCCGATTCCTCGGTTCCAGGCCTGCGGGTCCACGTAGAGACCTACCAACTCGAAAAGGTCGGCTCGCGCATCATCCGGATGCCAGCTATGTCCGCAGCAAACTCTCACAACGTCACCGTTCGGATAGTCGTTCGTCAAGTCGACGCCACCATAGCTATCGAACACGGCGACAATGTCGACCTCGAGACCGAGCTCCTCTTTCACTTTTGCACGCAAAGCGGATCCGCATCACCGACGACTCCTACGGTGCCGGCTTAACCTTCGATTCTGCAACTGGCCTCGTGACCAACAACTGATCCGCGATAAACAAAAGCGAACCTTGGGGAGCAGCCCGGGGTCACTCCGCCCACAGCTACGTCGGGAGACAGGCCCCAGTTTTTTTGCCGTGAAGGAGGTTTAGATGTCCCGTGAGAGGTCGCTCAGTTGTAGTGCGTTCGAAGTCGCTGTGAGATCAGTAACCTGCATACCTGATCGGTATTGGACCCGGCATTTGGATACTCGCGCTAATTGATTGCATCCTCCGGGCCTGCAGAGGCAGGAAGCGCTCTCAGCCTGCAACCCACCGTCCTCGTGACGGGAAAAATCGATGAACCGGAGTACCTTTGAGGAGCGGCTGAATGGTTCGGCGGCGTGCTCGGGGAGGACACGTGGTGGTGGATCCGGTCGCTGCAAGCGAGGCGAAGCTCAGCATTGAAATGAGTGATGCAGGGCTTCTCCATCTGCGCTGGCTGCCCGGGGTCCACGTTCAGGTCGAGGACGCTCGAGCCGCGATGGCGAAAGTCAACGAGGTCTGCCAGCAGGAAGAGCATCCCATGCTCGTTGATATGGCAGCAGTCGGTTCGGTTAGCCGTGAGGCCAGGGCTGTTTGGTCCATTCCCTGCAGCGCCTCACGCATTGCTCTGTTAGGCGAATCGCCCGTAGATCGGGTTCTGGCGAACTTCTTCCTCGGTGTGCACGTCCCGCCTTGTCCGACTCGTTTTTTTACATCGCGCAGCGAGGCCTTGGACTGGCTTAGTGCCCGTGCGTGAGCGCCGGGAAGCACTGCCTGCCGCGATGAGGGCCACACCGGGCGTCTGCCCTTTGAGCGGGGAACCGCCGGTGGCGGTGCCCGACACGTTCCGGCCAACCGGCAGTGATACTGACCGCCCGTCGGGTTGGCAGGTGCCTTCGGGTGGGTGCTCCTCTTGGTGGAGTATCGATAGCGGGCCCATATCGGAGGTTGCTGGTGACCGTAGGATTCAGGACGTGACAGATCGATTCAAGGGGACCCCGGGGCAGCTGCCAGTTCTTCAGCCGGGGTCTGCAAAGGGCCAGACTTCCCGTCGTGGATTGCACTTTTGGACGACCTGACCTCGGGAAAGGCCGCTGAGGACCCGCGCCTGCAGCAGTTGGTGGAGATCATTGTCCGGTTGGCTGCCGGAGAGCTGGACACACGCATGGAAACTTCGGAACGTAGGGATGACATCGATGCTGTCATCACGGGTGTCAACCTGCTCGCGGAGGAACTTGACCATATTTACTCGGATCTGGAACGGCGGGTTGCCGACCGTACGGCCATGTTGGGGCGAGCGCAGGCTGAGCTGGAACAGATGGCCAAGACGGATGCCCTAACAGGCCTTGCGAATAGGACCCTGCTCAACGAGCGGATACAGGAGGCAATCCTGGCCAGTGCGGACAGCGGGAAAGCCCCGGCCGTTCTGGTGCTGGATCTCGACTCTTTCAAGGCTATAAATGACACGCTGGGCCATGGTGCCGGTGACGCCGTGCTGGTCGAGGTTGCCAAGCGTCTCCGGTCCGTCGTCAGGGCCGCCGATACAGTGGCCCGTCTGGGTGGGGATGAATTTGCCATCGTCATCACCGAGGCCACGGAAGAGGAGATCCTGCAAATTGCGCACCGGGCATCCGAGCAACTGCAGGACAGCGTGCGTGTCGGAACCGAAACGGTCTGGGCAATGGCCAGCATCGGGGTTTGCATCGGCACGCCGGGATATCCGGCCGAGGCGCTGATGCGCGATGCTGACATCGCCATGTATCAGGCGAAGGAGCAAGGTCGCAACAACGTCCAGCTCTTCCACCCCGATATGCTCGACGCTGTCCGGGAACGCTCACGCATAACCGCCGAACTGCGCAGCGCTGTTGCCGGCGGCGAACTGGCACTGCGGTACCAGCCGGTGGTCGAATTGGCTTCCGGCAGGGTCATAGGCATCGAAGCCCTCCTTCGGTGGCATCATCCCGTGCGCGGAATTATTATGCCGGACAGCTTCATCCGCATCGCGGAAGAAACCGGCCTGATCCTGGAGCTGGGGCGGTGGGTGCTGCATGAAGGCGTCGCCCAGATGAGACGCTGGAGCGAAACCGCACCTGACCTGACGGACTTCCGTCTGCACATCAATCTTTCCGCCGCTGAACTGCTTCGCAGTGATCTGCTGGAGGACATCAGGGATACGTTGGACCGGCATCACGTGGCTCCGCGGCGTTTGGTTTTGGAGATCACCGAGACCGTGTTGATGTCTAGGGGAACGGCGGAAGAACAGGTCTTCAGCGGGCTGCGGGACCTGGGCGTGGGGCTGCAAATTGACGACTTCGGTACCGGCTATTCGTCCATCAGCTATCTCCGGTCGCTTCCTGCGGACACGGTGAAGGTCGACCAATCCCTGATTCAGGACATGGGCTCGGACCCGCAGCAGCTGAAATTCATTGCTGCCATTCTTCAGCTGATTTCCTCTGCGGGACTGAAAGCGATCGTGGAAGGCATTGAAACCGCCGAACAGGCGATCCAGTTGCAGGCCATGGGTTGCCTATACGGGCAAGGCTATTACTACGGCTACCCGCTGCCGCCCGAGAAGGTACTGGATCAGCTCCGGGGTCTCGCGCAGCGTCGGTAGAGTTAGGGCATGTCAAAGCTTTGGGAACAGCTGCTGCTTGTTCCAACAGTAGTACGCCTCACTTCCCGGGTACCGAGAGACCCGGCGGCCGCGTGGGATGGGTACTGGCGCGGAATTCACACCACCGGCCGTTCCGGAGATGTGCTGTGGGACTCCGGATCCCGGACCGAGCATGCGCAGTACTCCGACGCCGTAGTAGCCCACTTTGATCCGGCTCTTCCGGTGATTGACGTCGGGTGTGGCAACGGAACCTACACCCGCTGGCTTGCTGGTCTTTTTCCCAGCGTGCTCGGCATCGATGTCTCAACTGGCGCGGTCGAGTTGGCGAAGAGGGAAACTGAAGGCGTCCTGAACGCCGACTTCATGGTCATGGATGCTGCGGAAGTAGGTGCGGGAGAGCGCCTGTTGGAGCGGATAGGGCCTGCCAACGTTTTTGTCCGCGGAGTCTTTCACGTGCTGAAACCCGACAAGCAGTCCAGCTTGGCTGCCAACCTGCGAACCGTCATAGGGCGCAGCGGCCGGGTGTTCCTCGCCGAAACCAACTTCCAAGGAACCAGCCTCGCCTACCTGCAGCAGCTGGGGGCCACGCCGCGAAGCATACCCCGGCAGTTGCAGAGCGCCCTGGAAAACCTGCCCCGCCCCGGGCGTTTCGGCGCCCAGGAACGGCACAGCACATTTTCGGATTCCGACTGGCTGTTGATCGCGGACGGGCCGGTGAACATCGAAGTGGTCCCGATGAACTCCACCGGTCTTTCGCAGCAGATTCCGGGATATTTCGCTCTTCTGGCCGGCAAATAGATCCAGCGAACATCCGCCCTGAGCGTCAAACGGTGGATCGTAGAGCGTGCGCTTGGAGCGCCGCCGTTCAGTCGCGTAGTGGAGATCCGACGACGTTGAAGCGAAACCCGCCAAAAGCGCCGGACAGAAGCGGCCTTGCGGTCGCTATAGATGCTTGGACCTCGGGCAAGGCGAGCGAGGCTTGATGCGCTTCGGCGCTGTCCCATAGTTCCACGACGAACACTGTTTCGAGGTCGTCGTCGCTGACCCCTACCTCATACGCCAGGCAGCCGATCTGTTTGAGGGTGTCGCTGCGCTGAGTCAGATGAGCGACCAGCTCATCACGTTTACCGGGGACGACACCGAGTGTTCCCGCGTTTGCGAAAGTCATGGCACAACCCTACCCAGCGCCCGAGCATGCCGATGCTCTGTCTTCTGGCAACTTTCGCCGGAACCGTTTGAGGGCGTCGCTGTAGCGTCGAGGGTCAGCGCGGTTTCAGTTGTCACGAGCAGTGCGTGGCGTCCAATTTCTGGCGTGTATGAGCCTTGGCACGGCGCCGAAGTGCGTGCCGAACACCACACGGCTCCCCGCGACAAGAAGTAGGACGGCTCCCGGAGGGAACCCAATGCGGGCGCTCACTGCGCTCCCCAACCTCACAAATCTCACAGCCGCATACACGGAAATTGGGTGCAATACAGCTCTACGACTGGCGCCCCGACGCCCTTGTCATCCTCCTGCTGCGTCCACAAACCAGCCTGCGAGCCCGAATATGATGCAAGCGCCCTTAACGCGGCCACCATAGGGTATTTTCCCTGGCCAGTGTCCTACACCCGTGGCTTGTTGCGTTAGTCGGGCAAGTCCTGCGGCGGATGCGCTAAGGCTCGCGGCGCGGGGCCCGCGTCGGCGACCCGACGCTCCAGGCTCTCCAGCAACAACTCCAACCCATAATCGAACTCGTCCGCGAACGCGTAACCGCCATCGCCGAACAGCTCGGCGCGCGACCGCGCAATGTGCGGATACAGCTCCGCCGGCGCCGCGACCTTGACGGCGAACGCCTCCTCGGCGCCGCCCCCCGGTTCGAACGGCAGGCTCGTCTCGGTCAGCGCGAATCCGTACACGTAGGCGTCAATCGCCGAGAATGCATGTGTCGCAAGCGCGGCGCTGAAGCCCGACATCATCAGCACGCCAAGCAGTCGGTCGTGATGCTTCAGCAGTGCCGGGCCCGGGTTGGGTCGCGATTCCATCATTCCGAGCGCCCACGGATGAGCGGTGAGTACCGATCGTGCCGATCGTGCCCGATCGGTCAGCGCCTCGCGCCAGGTGTCGCCCACCTCGGGCATCTCGATCCTCTCGAATACCCAGTCGGCGAGGTCGTCCAGCAGCGCCTCCTTGCTAGGAACGTGATGGTAAAGGGACATCGCCTCAACGCCGAGCTCCTTCGCTACACTGCGCATGCTCACGGCCGCAACACCCGCGCGATCGGCTACTGCGGCGGCCGCGCCGACGATCCTCTCCCGGCTTAGCGGTGTGCGCAGCGTCATTCACCCATCCTTGCGCACTTACGCCCGTAAGGCTACGCTGGCGATCAATCCTTACAGTCGTAAGTTTTATCCGAAATTCTGAAAGGTCCGCCATGTCCAGAACCAGCACTATCCAAACGAACACCCCGCACTTGCTCGACAACCCGCCGATCCCCGTGCAAGCCAAGCTCGCAGCAGCCTGGACCAGTCTCATGTTCCTCGTCATCTACGTCGACTACTTCCACCTCTACCAGCCCGGCGAAATCGACGTAATCCGGGGTGGCGTCATCTTCGACTTCGACATCAGCGGGACATTGATGTCGATTTTCTTCGCGATCATCGCGATCCCGGCCCTGATGGTGATGCTCTCCATGACGCTGCCCGCCCGTGTGAACCGGGCGACGAACCTCGTTGTTGCATCGCTGTACATCCCCGTCATGGTGTTCAACGCGGCGGGGGCTTCCTTGGACTGGGCCTTCTACTACGGCCTCACCATCGGAGTCGAGGTGCTGATCCTGGCCTTCATCCTGCGCTCCGCCGGGACCTGGCCTCGAACCCCCGCCGTCCCAGTCGGACCCGCAACGACCAATTGATTTCGCCGTGTGAACGCGCCTCGGAAAGTCCTCCGGCGTGAAGCCCGCCGCCGCGGACACCGGGCCGACGATGACCAGCGCAGTCGCGGTATGCGCAGAGAACCTGCTCACGAACGGTCCGGCGTCTGCGCGGGGCCGTCCACGGAGGCAGATTCGGTGCTAACCCGCAGAAGCCCAAAAGTCTCGAGGGTGTGGTGTTTGGGAACGCCTTGTGGGCACCGACTGGCAGTGGCATCACCGTGCTGCGCACGATGACCGACAAGGGGTCCTGCTATCGGTCCCACTAGTTCAACGACATCCTCGGCGATATCCGCGGGTGGGGGCATCCGCACCACTTGATTTTCGATGCGGTCAGGGACGGTGCCGGTGAGGGGGATCGACGTGGCGCCGCCCTGGGCGGGCGGCCCGCTCAGTTACATGCAGCGCACAGCGCGCGCATCGGGCTCACGCTTGTGCCGGGGAAGAATATCGTCTACGCCCGAGCTGTCGAGCTGCTCAGCGAACGGATACGCCGCGTTGAGGCGGAGATGGAGAACCAGGGGAGGGCTCATCGGGGACGCATCTCCCAGTCGCGTCAACGGTCACACGGCTTGCATTGGAGGAGGTCATGGAACGTATGCGCACGAACAGGCTGACTAACACGGATGCTCGGAACGCTGCGCGCTCCACGGAGCTCCACATGGCAATAATGTTTGGGGGCACGTTTACTCGTCTTATCGAATTGGTTCTGCCAGAGGCCCGTCGGTAGGTTTCCGATTTCGGGCTACGATCTCGGGCACCGCCTTCATTCCTCGTCATAAATGGCCACAATTTGCTCGGGCCTTTCGACATTGTGCGACCGAAATTGGCGTGGTAGCTGTATGCTTCAAATCAGACGCGAATTTTCGCGTAAGTCATCGGGATTGTTACTTTCGGCAAAACCTGAGACGTACCTTCATGCGCCGTTATGCGCATGGGCAAATACGTCTTCTAGGGTCCGAGGAATATCCATGACAAATCCCCGTCTTATAAACCGCCTCCGTGGCGGTCTCGTTGTGTCTTGCCAGGCGCTTCCAGGCGAACCTTTGTTCGCTGCTGGAGGCGGCGTGATGCCGCTCCTCGCGATGGCCGCTGAGCAGGGAGGGGCAGTCGGGATCCGGTGCAACTCCGCGCGTGACGTCCTCGAAATCAAGGCGGCTGTGGGGCTTCCCGTGATCGGTCTCATCAAGAACCAGTACCTGCCGTACGAGCCATATATCACCGCCACCATGGCTGAAGTGCAAGCTCTTGTGGCCGTTGGTGCAGATATCGTGGCACTGGATTGCACTCTCCGTGAGCGGGTGGACAAACTCAGCCCGGCTGGCTTCATTGCTCAGATCCGGGCCGCATTCCCGAATCTTGTCCTTATGGCAGATGTCGCCACCCTCAAGGAAGGCTTGGCCGCGGCCGAGTGTGGTGTCGACTTCGTGGGGACCACGCTAAGCGGGTATACGCCCCAATCACAAGGGGCCCCCGGTCCGAACTTTTCGCTGGTCGAGCAGTTGGTGGCCAGGGCTGACGTGCCAATCATCGCTGAAGGCCGGATCCGCACCCCGCTGCAGGCCCGCCAAATGATCGATCTGGGTGCCTTCTGCGTGGTGGTCGGCGGTGCAATTACCCGTCCAATGGAAATTACTTCGGACTTCGTAACGGCTCTCGCTTAAGAGGTCGTTTTTCCCTTCACCCACGACGGAGTCGTCGTGCCCGAAATGAAAGAAGCAATAGTGTTCAAGCAACTTCAGAAGGTCGGAAAAGCATTTATGCTACCGATCGCCATCCTTCCAGCCGCCGGTCTCCTGCTCGGCATCGGCGGCGCACTGTCTAACCCGAATACTGTCAAGGCATACCCGGGATTGGACAACGCGATCCTGCAGGGAATCTTCGGCGTTATGTCCGCCGCCGGGGCGACGGTCTTCACTAACCTTGCTCTGCTTCTGTCTATTGGGCTCTGCATCGGCTTGGCGAAGCGCGACAAGGGCACCGCGGCCTTGGCCGGTATCGTGGGCTACCTGGTGATGACCGCCACCATCAAAGCGATGTTGGACATCTTCAAGCCTGGCGCCGAGCCGGTAGACACCGGCGTAGTCGGCGCTCTGGTCATCGGCGCCACGGCCGTCTGGCTGCACAACCGCTACCGCAATATCGAATTGCCGGCCGTCCTCGGCTTCTTCGGCGGATCCCGTTTTGTGCCGATCGTGACAGCGTTCGCCGCGATCTTCGTGGGAATGTTTTTCTTCCTCGCATGGCCGCCCATCCAGCAGGTGATGGTCAGCGCTGGTATGGCGATTGCGGGACTTGGGCCTGTAGGGACGTTCTTCTACGGGTTCTTTTTGCGTCTCAGTGGAGCTGTTGGCCTGCATCACATGATCTATCCCATGTTCTGGTTCACGTCACTGGGTGGAACTGAGCTGGTCAACGGAGTGTCGGTCGACGGCGCACAGAAGATTTTCTTCGCCCAGCTGGCCGATCCCAATCACGTCGGAATGTTCACCGAAGGGACCCGCTACTTTGCCGGCCGTTTCGCGACGATGATGTTCGGCCTTCCGGGAGCCTGCCTGGCAATGTGGCACTGCATCCCCAAGGGCCGCCGCGCCAAGTACACGGGCCTCTTCCTCTCCGTGGCTTTGACCTCATTCATCACGGGCATCACTGAGCCCATCGAGTTCATGTTCTTGTTCGTCGCGCCGCTGCTGTACGTGTTCCATGCCCTGCTCGATGGTGCCTCCTTCTTCATCGCTGACATCCTGAACATCAGTATTGGAAACACTTTCTCCGGCGGCGTGATCGACTTCATGCTCTTTGGCGTTCTGCAGGGCAACGACCGAACGAACTGGTTGCTCGTGCTACCTATTGGCGTGGTCTGGTTCGCCCTGTACTACTTCTCCTTCCGCTTCGCGATCAAACGGTTCCGAATCGGCACTCCCGGACACTTGGAGGACACTATCGCCAGGGATGCAGAACCGGATGTCCCGGAAGGCGCCGCCCTCGTGCCTGCTGTGGTCGGCGGCCGCACCGGCGAAAGCGCGGTTCAAATGGAAGCCGCAAGGGTCCTAGAAGCGCTTGGCGGTGCCGCCAACCTTGAAGAGGTCGACGCCTGCATCACACGCTTGCGCGTATCCGTGAAGGACCCCGCCAAGGTGGATAAAACCGCGCTGCGCAGGCTCGGAGCCACGGATGTCTTTGAAGTCCAGGGTGGCGTTCAGGCCGTCTACGGCGGCAAAGCCATCTTGTACAAGAACGCTATCAATGAGAGCCTCGGCCTCGACGATTAAAGGAGCACGGCGATGCAGAACCCATTCAAAAAAAGGGGCGAGTCCGTCTACAGCCCGGTCGCAGGGCGAATCGTTTCTCTGGATGAAGTCCCGGACCCTGTCTTCGCACGGCGCTCCGTCGGTGACGGATTCGCCATCGAGCCGACCAACGGTTCGTTCCGCAGCCCGGTGGACGGCGAGCTTGTCCTGATAGCGGAGACACGCCATGCCTACGCTGTCCGCACCGACGCTGGGGCGGAGGTCCTGGTTCATATCGGAATCGACACCGTCACTCTCAAAGGGGAAGGGTTAGTCGGGCACCGAAAGGTTGGCGAGCGGGTGGCTCGCGGAGACGTCATCATCAGCTGCGACCTCGACGACATCAAACTGAAGGTGCCCTCGATGGTCACCCCCGTCATCTTGATGAACGGCGCCAAATTTGTTATGAGCTCGCCAGACCTTGAGGCCAACGGCGAGTCCGTGATCACGGTCCGGCGGAAGTGAAAAGGTAGTCATGGAAGGAATCGCCCGCGAATCGCCCGCAGATACGGATTGTCTTTTGGCACCTACAATTGCCGGGTCGGCCGGCAAACGCGATCCGGAAACGGACTTATGTCTGTCGACGGGTTTTTCGCCCCCGGCGGCAAACGTAGATCTGGGCCGACGAGGAAAGCCACGTTTTTGGGTTTGCGAGCCCATCATGTCTCGATGCCACGAGGCGGTGCCTCAATTGCATCTGTCCGTTCATGATGTCCTGATTCGTACGAAGACTTCGGAACAGAAGGGGAACGAGCGCGACGAGGAGTCTCGCCGTCACAAACAAGACTGCCAACGTTTTCAGGAGCGCACCCGATGGAAGTGACACGATCCACGCAAGCCAGAATCAAAAGGGTATACAACAACAATGTGGTTCTCGCCATAGAATTCGACACGATAGAGGTCGTGTTACTGGGCAAAGGTATAGGGTTTCAGCGGAGTCCAGGAGAGACCATTGACACCATCGTGGCCAATCAGCGCTTCGTCGCTGACGGGGCGTACCGCGCGGCCCAGGTCGCGGGGCTGCTGAGTGAGGCACCCCTGGACCAAATCGCCTTGGCCCAGACCATCACTGAACTGGGTCATGCAGCACTCGGCCTCGAGCCCCGACAATCTCTGATGATCCCGGTCCTGGACCACCTCACCTTCGCAGTGCGTCGGGCTACTGAGGGGATTCGCATCGATTTCCCGCTCCGTTGGGAGGTGGCCCAGCTCTACCCGTCCGAAGCAGCCTTGGGGCGTCAGGTGGTGACCTTGGTGTCCGAAAGACTTGGGGTCCGACTGCAAGACGATGAGTGGGTGGCCTTCGCCCTGCACTTCGTCAACCAGCAGTGGACGAAGGGAGATTTTTCAAAGACCGTCGTCATGACCGAGACTATTGGCCGCGTATTTCTTCGTCTGGCGGAGCGGTGGGGTCAGCCAATCGACGAGAACGCGAGCAGTGCCGCACGATTTGTGACGCATCTGCGCTACGTGTTCGCCCGAGCTGCCGCCGACGAACAGCTTCACAGCTCCCATCAGGATTTGCTCGCCGCGGTACGGCAGCTCTACCCGGAAGCCGTGGATGCCGCAATCGACATCGCCCAATTGATTGGCGATGCGATTCACCGAGTAGTCTCCATCGACGAAATCTCATATCTTGCCCTACACACGGGACGCCTATACGCCGAAATAAAGGAGCGATAAACAACATTGCGTTTTTTCCCGACGCCGTCGGCCTGTGGCAGTAGTGCAGCCGAGAATCCTGGTCCCGCGCCAAAAAGAATGAAACGAGCGGATGAGCCTGGAGCCCTCATAGGACCAGCGACACCCGACGACCGACACATGACACGAGGATCAATCGGCGAGGTGCCGCACCGGCGGTAGATGGAGCCGACGGCGTGACGATGATCACATCCTTCTGGGGCGGTGGAGCGCGGACGTGTTGGCCTTCCAGGCTCAGCTGACGGCGATGAGTGTCGCGAGAATCCCCAGGGTGAGCGAGACGGGAACCATCACTCTCTTCTCTTTTGCGCTCTTCGAGGCGAGGTTCGGCAGCACGCTCAGCATCAGGTAGCCCGCGATCACCCACATGGTGATGACCGCGACGAGGGGATCGGTGAAGACGTTTGTGACGTCGACGCGCTCAAGCGCGATGAAAGCGAAGATGGCATAGGTCACCACCGCCAGCACGCTGCCGACCCGCAGACGCGGGGGGAGAACAGGGTGCTGTCCGCCCCAGGCCCAACGGCCGAAGGGAAGTCCCGCCGCCAGCAGTAGCTGGAAGGTGGCGAGGGCTGTGAGCGTTAAGACAAAGGCAATAGCGATTCCTGGTGTCATGGTGAGTCGTCCGTTCTAGTGATGGGGACATCCACGGGACTTTCGTGGCTTTTTGGTACTGGGGCGGCAACGCTTTCTCCCCTCAGCTGGGCAATATGGCTCCGGCTTCACGCTCGGCTGTGGCCGTACGCGGTTCGTTCGCACCCGTGTCGAGCCGGAACGGCGGGTACACGTCGGACATGAACGCGACGTAGGCGACGACCCGGTAGATCCAACGGTTGATGCCGATGAGCAGGTCGAACAGGGGTTGCGGGTACCGACCGGTCATGAGGAGAAATGCTCCGGCGATTACCGCGAGCACGTTGACGATTGAGAAGGCACCGCCGCTTGAACCCGTTGAGGAGGGCACAAAGGTGAGGATGTTGGCCATCACGAGGATCACGATCGCAACGTGGGGGAGGGCAAGCATCCACTTGACCACGACGAGCCCTCGAGAGAGGCGTGTCGGGTAGGCGACGTCGAAGCGGGCAGGGTATTCCGTGTCGCGCAGGGTGAACGGCGGGTAGCTGTCGGTTCCGAGGGCGGCGTAGACGTAAAACCCGACCCGCCAGTTCCACCGCAGCACCCCGACTGTGAAGTCGAAGAGCGACCGTGGGTAGCGTCCGGTGAACGCGATGACGATGCCTGACGCCAGGGTTACGAGTAGGAACGCACCGTTCAGCGCGGCCAGAATCACGAAGTGAGGGATGGCAAGCACCATCTTCACCAGCCACAACCATCGTGATGGGCTCGCATCGAACCGGCCGTGCAGCTGCACTGGTGATGTAATTTGGGTCGTCATGCTGTGATTCCTGTCAGGTTGGTTGAGTGTTTATGCGTCCCTGCCGAGCGGTCTAGCAGTCGCCGCGCCCTGCTCCGGATGACCGCCTCGGCAACAGCGAGGTTGATGACCCAGGCCGCTCCCATGAGGACGGTCCTCGAGAGCTCGTGGGTTGATCCGAAGATGATCGAGCCGGGGATGAGTACGATCGCCTGAGTTCCGGCGCCCATGCCGATCGCGTACGCCCGTGTCATCCAGTCGCCGTGCGCACTAAATTTGCGCCGTACAATGCCTCGAATGCCGAGCAGGATGCTCGCGACCATCGCGAACCCGAAGAGCAGGCGGAGAGCTTCCAGCACGTCGCCATCTCCGAGGGGGTGCGGGTAGAAGGCCGCCATCCAGATGCCGGATAGTGCTGTCAGCAGTCCGGTCGGGATGAGGACGCGGCCCGCCGCCCGGTGCCATCGGTTGGTGCGGCGTCGTCGTGCCGGAACGAACTGAAAAGCCCCGAGCAGGCTGAAGACGGTGACGCTAATGATGTGGATCAGGACGGGAATGGGGGAGTCAAGGAATCGTTCGTTGTGCACAGTCGGCGCGGCTCCGCCGGTCAGCTCGCCGAGCCGGACGGCACCGGCAAGCATGGGGATGAGGCTGAGAAGAATGAGTCCAGCGAGTGTGAGCCATGATTTTGACGCCCGGGTTGTGGCGATGTCAGCGGTCATGTTCTGTTCTCCTCCCTGGATAGATGGGTGGCGTCGCTGGCGGGCGCGTCGTCGTGCAGGATGCTGACCGAGATGAGGGGCACTCCCAGGTCATTCACGCGCCGAATCAATCCGTGCAGGGCGGCTTGATCGATGACGGGCCCGGTGAGGGTGGTGCATCCATCTGAATCGGTTATGAGAGTGAGGCCCTCGAACCATTCGCTCCACCTCGAGTCAAGCTGCCCTCCAAGGCGGATTTCGTACCGGCTCATTTCACCGCGCTGTCGAGGTGGGCCTCGTTGGCGTTCACCCGTCGCGCCGCAGTGTTCAGGCGCTGGTCGGAGAAAAGGGAGAAGCCGAGCCAAACCAGGGCGAGGCCCATGGGAACGGCGGCCATGCGTTCGAGCGCGTGGGGCAGCAGCGCACCGGCGATGGGGGTCGCGGCAGCGGCGGCGATCAGTAGGATGCCCGCTCCGCGCGATAGCAACCGGGCCCGGATGACGGCGATTCCGAAGAGCAGCGCGCCACCGATGTACAGGAGTGCGCCGACCTGCGGAAGAGCAGCGAGCGGCCCGAGGTCGGTCACGGCCGCGTACCGTCCGAACAGGCCGACGAAGTCCATGGAAATCTGGGGGGCGTCGGATACGAAGAGGGGGGCGATGAACGCTTCAGCGAAGTTGAAGGCGGACTGCAGGATGAAGAAGAAGCCAAACATCAGATACCCAATGAGCCCCAGGATCCCGAATTGCCGCACCTGCCTGAGATAGATGCCGGTAATTCCGACGAGAGCCAGCACCGCTTCGGAGAAGCTCAGGATATGCACGACCACCCACCGCTGCGTCGACAGTGAGGCGACGGCGTCGGCAGGGTGGATGAACTGGATGACGATGTAGGCCAATCCCGCGAGGGCGGCGGCGACCGCGGCCCCGCGGGTAAGGGTGGATGTCGAGATGCTCAAGGTGCGCTCCCTGTGTTTCGGTTGCCCGGACGGTTTTCCGGGCACATCCGAAAACTACGGAGCGATGTGGTGACGCGACATCACCACATCCGTGGATCGCATGGTGATTGTTGTGGAACGGGGTACCTAGATCAGGCCCCACGATTCGGCGCGGCGGACGGCGGCCGGGCGACTGCTCACGCCGAGTTTGAGGAAGATGTGTCTGGTGTGGGTCCGCATGGTGTTGAGCGAGACGTAGAGCTCGCGGGCGATCTCCGGGCCGGACAGTTCCGTGGCCAGGAGTCGGAGCACGTGCAGTTCGCGCTCGCTCAGCGTCTCGATCGGCGCACCCGGAGCGTAGGCGCCCGCGGTGTCGCGCAGGGCCTGGCTGAGTTGACGCACGAAGTCCGGGCGGATGCCCGCACCGGCGGCTGTGCGGAGGAGCGCTAGCATCGGTGCGCCCTCGTCGACGAAAAGACGGACATGGCCCTCCGGCTCGGCCCACGCGAGGGCGCGAGCCAGCGGGACGAGCGCGCGGGTTGCCTCACCCTGCGCCCCGAATGCGATTGCCTGCAGCACCAGGATTTCGCTGGCGCTCCCCATCCGCCCGCCCGCCTCGGCTGCGCGGAGCAGTCGATCGAGCAGCGCCTTCGCGTCGTTGAGGGATTCGCCCAGGGGGTCAGCGCGGTGCTCCGCGATGAGCAGCCGGGTGAGGGTTATGTGTCCGAATTCTTGGGCGTAGTCCGCGGTGTCGGCGGGCGTGAGCCTCAGCTCCTCCACCCACGCCCGTGCCTCGGGAAGGCGCCCCAGTGCGATCCACATGCGCGCCTTCATGCCCGCAATCGGGCGGACCTCGGGCAAGAATCCACTGCGGTAGTGCTGACCTGCCTGATCAAGTGACGCGAGCGCGAGATCCGGCTCGCCCTCGGCTTCGTGCACTCTCGCCATCGCCACGAACCACCGGTATCGATGCTCGTGCGAGAGGGCGCGCTCGCCGAGCTTGTGGCTTGCCTCGAGATGCTTCTTGGCGAGTGTGAGTTCATTGCGATCCCGTAGCAGGTCGCTGATGCCCGCGTGAAGGTCGGCCGTTGGCTGGCCGTCGTTGCCATGCGCGATGGACTGCTGAAGCGCATCCGCATAGTTTTTCTCGGCTTCCCGAAGCCTCCCGAGTGGCCTCAGCATGTCGGCGACCACCATGGTCGTGCTCAACGCGTCGGTCACATTGCCCGCCAAACGGAGGTTGTTCGCGGAGCCCCGGAACGTGGTCACGCCCGACTCGAGGTCCCCGCCGGCCCAGGATGCGAGGCCCAGCAGGCCTGCCGCGGCGCCTAGCCCCAGATGATCATCAGGTCTTGCGGTGTCGAACGCGCGCTGGGCATGGAGCCTGACCCCTGGCAGGTCTCCCGTGGCCAGAGCGAGGGACGCACGGTACAGCTCGATCGTGACGGGCAGGGTCTGGAGCTCCTCGCCCGGCTCGGAATCGTGCGCGGGCGCCCCGTCTTCGCTGCCGGCACCGAGGAGGTGTTCGGCCTCGGTCAGCTGGCGATCCGCGGAGGAATTGTCACCGGAAAGGAGTGAGGACCACGCGGAGAAAACCCGAAGCACTGGTCTGCGTTTCTTTGCATCATCCGGCAGCGTCGCAAGCCAGCCGAGGAGAGTCGCATCCTGTCTGCTTCTACGGACGGCGGGAATGGTGGCTTCGATCACACGCGCGGCCCGCGGGAAGTCTGCGGCCTCGAACGCGTGCTTGACCGCGTCGTCGGGAAAGTCATTCTTCTCGAACCACTCGCTAGCGAGGCGATGGAGTGCCGCCACATGCTCGGTGCCGTGCATGAGCAGCCTGGATCGGAGGACGTCCGCAAAGAGGTGGTGGTATCGGTACCACCGCCGCGTGTCATCCAGGGGAACGATGAATAGATTTGCCCGCTCCAGCGACTGCAGCATAAGGGCGCTGTCCGTGCGCCCGGTCACGGCGTCGCAGAGTGGGCCACTGAGTCGGTCAAGAATTGCGGTCTGGCAGAGGAATTCTCGGATGTGCAGTGGTGCCTGGTGGAGTACCTCTTCGATGAGGTAGTCGATGACGAACCGGTTGCTGCCGGTGAAGGCGTCTATGAAGGCGGGGATGTCTGCGGTCTCGCGCATGGAAAGCGCGGCAAGTTGAAGGCCCGCGATCCAGCCTTCGGTGCGGGTCTCGAGGGCTGCGACGTCCTCTCGTGTGAGCGCCAAGCCTGTCGAGTGCTTGAGGAACGCGGCCGCTTCATCGGGCGTGAAGCGCAGGTCGGCTGCGCGCAATTCCGTCAGGTCACCGCTCGCTCGCAGGCGCGCCAGGGGAAGAAGTGGGTCGGAGCGGCTCGCTATGGCAAGGTGCATCGTGGGAGGCAGATGGTCGAGGAGGAACGCTACGGCATCCCGGACGGATGGGTCCTCGATGAGTTGGAAGTCATCCAGAAACAGGATCGTCGGCTGTGTGTTCCGCGACATCCTATTGATGAGTGACGTGAGGGTCACTTCAGTGGACAGGCGCGGGTCGTGATCCGCCGGGCCGCCATCGGGGTAGGCCCGGTCGAGAGCCGCAGCCAGGTAGATGAGGAATCGGGCGGGGTCGTTATCGCTTTGCTCCAGGGACACCCAGGCAATTCGGACGGTCGGATCAAGCTGACGGGTCTGCGCAACCCACTCGACAAACAGTGTGGTCTTGCCAAACCCGGCCGGTGCGGAGACGAGGCTCAATCGTCGTCCCGCTCGGATTCCAGCAGTCAGCTGGTCGACGAGACGTGGACGGACGATGCTTTGGGAGCGCGGCGGCGGGACGAAGAGCTTTGTCGCCAGAACCACCATCGTCATTGTTTCATCCTAAGGAGGCACGGAGCGGGCGACCAGCACCCATCACCAGATGGCCACCGCGGCCAGTCATCAGCAGGCGGGCGCGACTATCCCAGAGGCGAGGGGCTCAGCTGAGAACAGCGTTGTCATCAGGCTCCACGACGGGCGCAACGTTCGTGGTCGGCGGGTCCTACCTACAATCCGGCTCGAACGGGGAGACGTGCCTACCCGGAGTTTGGCGCGTCGGCAGCGGTCAGCGGCATTGTGGGCTTAGCCGGGGCCGTCGATCTCCGCGCACGCGCTTCGCATGCAGGCCCGGAGCCATCGATGTGCTGGGTCTACGTGCAGCCTCGGGTGCCAGAGCATCGAAACCGTGATTTCTGGTGTGGGGATCGGGAGTAGGAACATGGACAGGTCGGCGCGCAGGTTCCTGGTGTGCCGCTCGGGAACCGTTGCGATCAGATCTGACCCACGGGCCAGGGCCAGTGCCGCTGCAAAGCCGCCGACGACGACGGTGATCTCTCGTTCCAGTCCGTACGGCTTGAGTGCTTCATCGACAGCCCCCCTTTCGCGACCTCGCCGTGAGACGCGGATGTGGCCACCGGACGCATATTGTTTGGGAGTGATTTTGCTTTGCATCAGAGGATGCCCCGTGCGGACGACGCCCACAAAGCGGTCCTTGAACAATGACTCAGCATGAAGCTCATCCCTCATGATCTGGTCTGCCACTCCGATTTCAAGGTCGACGGTACCGTCTCGCAGGGAAGCGGTCTCCTTGTCAACCTTCTGCATGAAGCGCAGCCGTACGCCCGGAGCCTTGTCGATGACACGGCGCATAAGGTCGGGGCCAAAGCTCTCGACGAAACCATCACTGGTCCGCAGGGTGAAAGTTCCGGACAGAGCACCGAGGTCGACCGTTTCAGGTGGGCCCAATAAGGCCTCAGCCTCACGCACAAGCTCCCCTACACGCTCGCCCAACTCCAGCGCGTGGGGCGTGCGCACCAGCCCACGCCCGGCCCTGACCAACAAGGGATCGCCTGTTGTCTTGCGCAATCGGGCAAGCGCTCTGCTCATCGCTGAGGGGCTGAGTCTAAGCCGTTCGGCCGCCCGGGTGACATTACCCTCCTGAAGCAGCACGTCCAGGGTAACCAAGAGATTCAAGTCTGGTCTTGCCATAGGACAAGTCTCCCATGGAAGGGCCAACTATGGCGTCAGACACATTAGTCAATTGCTTATTTTGCGTCTTCCGCCATACTCACGGGCGGCCCTACTCTGATGGAGTCCATCCAGAGTGTGCAGGGAAGCAGAGTTCACAGTGACAACCACGAGCGTCAATCAAGACAAGCCACTGCCCGGAAAACCGAGCGTAGCGCCGGCGTTTCGGTGGGCGATTCTCACCCTCTCGCTCTCCATGTTGCTACCCGCGCTGAGCACAAGCATCGTCAATGTAGCCCTGCCGAGCCTGGCGGAGGGGTTCTCTGCATCCTTCCAGCAAGTCCAATGGATTGTCCTGGCCTACCTTCTTGCCATATCCACCCTGATCGTCGGCGTCGGACGCCTCGGAGACATAGCAGGACGTCGACGCCTTTTACTGGCAGGGATCGCTGTCTTCACAGCGGCCACGTTCCTCTCCGGAGTGGCGCCGACCTTGTGGCTCCTCATTGCTGCCCGCGCAGCTCAGGGTCTCGGCGCAGCCAGCATGATGGCGCTCAGTATGGCGTTCGTAGCTGAGACGGTCCCACCGTCCCGGATCGGGAGGGCCATGGGGTTGTTGGGGACAATGTCGGCGGTCGGCACCGCCCTCGGGCCGTCGCTCGGCGGCGTCTTGATCGCCGGCTTCGGCTGGAGAGCAATCTTCTTCGTCACTGCGCCGCTGGGCCTCCTGACCTTCGTTCTTGCGCGACGGTACCTGCCAGCTGACGGCCCAACACAAAAGGTAGGGCGGCTCGGCTTCGATTATGTGGGGATGTTGCTGCTCGCCCTCACGCTCGGGGCATATTTGCTCGCCGTGACCCTCGAGCACGGTGTTTTCGGAACATTGAGTCTGGTTTTGATGCTGGCTGCCGTGGTGGGGTTGGGCCTGTTTGTGCTCGTCGAGAGGCGAGTGACGTCACCGTTGGTGCGCCTGGCGAACTTCCGTAAACCCGTACTCAGCGCCGGCCTTGCGATGAGCGCGTTGGTCTCGACCGTGATGATGACAACACTTGTGGTGGGTCCATTCCATCTCTCTCGTGCGCTCGGGATCCAGACTGCACTGATCGGACTCGTGATGTCGGCCGGTCCCGTCGTCGCCGCATTAACCGGCGTCCCGGCCGGGCGGATGGTAGATCGTCTGGGCGCCCAGCGTGTGGTCTTTGTCGGGTTGATCGGCATGGTGGTTGGGTCGATTTCGATGTCTTTGGTACCGGTATCGTTCGGAATCGCGGGGTACGTCACCTCTCTCGTTGTCATCACTGCCAGCTATGCGCTGTTTCAGACGGCCAACAACACCACCGTCATGACCGGCATCCGCGCTGACCAGCGCGGTGTGATCTCCGGCATGCTCAACCTGTCGCGCAATCTCGGCCTTCTCACCGGTGCATCTGTGATGGGCGCGGTTTTCGCCTTCGCATCAGGGGCAACGGATATCACCACTGCGGCTTCAGAGGATGTCGCCACTGGTACACGTTGGGCGTTTGCGGTCGCAGCGACGCTCATCACGGTTGCGCTTGGCGTCGCTATCGGGAGCAGGAATCGTTTGTCTGCGGACCGGGACGAATAGAGGTCCGCGGTCAGCCCCGCCGGTCGCGTGTGACGCGGGGTTTTTGTCCTTGTCTGCCCGCACTACGCCGGCCGGCCGGGTAGGCGCCGGGGTTGTGCGATTTGCTGTCGCGTTGGCGAATCGTATAGATAACGGGTTCCCCGTGGACCTTGATGTTGTCGCTGATGCAGGCAGTGATTGTGCGGAGGGTGAAGTCTGTCAGCAGGACGGCGACACGATCTCCGCAAATTCGGGGGTGCTGCGTGCAAGACTTACGGCGGAAGCGACATATTCATTGTGTGAGCATCGCCAACACCCCAGCCAGCGCCGACGTAAGTGAGGGAGAGGCGATGCCTGACAGCGCGGGCCCGGCCGAGACGGCGGCCGATGTCGACTGGTTCACCGTGATCGTCCGGGAGCACTCGACTGCGCTCGTGCGCTACTTCGCCCGACGCGGACCGCGTCAGGATGCCGAGGACCTGGCCGCTGAGGTCTTCGCGACAGCTTGGCGGCGCCGCGACGACCTGCCACGGGAGGCGGTGCTGCCGTGGCTGTATCGCACGGCGGGATTCACCCTCGCGAATTCGCGCAGGAAGCATATCGATCTCCCCG
>NZ_SOGK01000073.1:0-55222 GCF_004564305.1 Cryobacterium sp. TMT3-29-2 | reverse complement strand
GAGGGCCTCCGTGGCATCGACTTGAGTGTGGTAACCCAATCGATACCGGAGGTCCTCACCTTTTTAGCTCACGCCACGCTCACAACCTCCGTGGGAAGAACACCTAGCGCGGCCCGAACGAATTCGACGGAGATTTTGCCCGGATCGGCCTCAAACTGACCGTAAAACCGCTTTCAGACCAAAATCTCCGTCGAATTGGTTCGACGCCGGCTGCTCGTTCGACGCCAAATATGGTGTCTGACCGAGTGGAATCGAAGGGATCAGCACGGCCGTGACATGGTCGCGGTGCGAGTAGCGTTGAGGTTGACGGAGTGCCGCGGATCGGCCTGAACCTGTCCGTGAACAAGGGGAGATTTTCAGATGACGGATGCCGCGATGGACCCGATCTCGGCGGTTGCGCCCCGGCTCGGCGGGCGGGCGTCCTCGAGCCAGCGTTGGTCGAATCTGATGTTCGTGCACTGGCGTGTGGAAGCCGCCCTCGTCGCGCCGCTGCTGCCGGAGGGCCTCGTGCCCGACGAAATCGACGGGACCAGCTGGGTCGGGTTGATCCCGTTCGTGCTTGACCGGGCCACCGTCTTCGGTAGCCCGCCCATCCCCTACTTCGGTTCTTTCGTCGAGGTGAACGTGCGCCTGTACGCGGTGGACGCGAATGGGCACCGCGGTGTGGTGTTCGTGTCGCTGGAGGCCTCCCGCCTCGCCGCCGTGCTGGCCGCCCGGGCGCTGTTCTCGATCCCGTACATGTGGTCCCGCACCCGTCTCGAGGTTGCGACGGGGGACTACCGGTACACGTCACGCCGCCACCTGGCCGCCGGAGCGCACACCGACATCGTGGTGCGGCCGACCACCCGCCCGGTCGTCGGTGACCCGCTCGCCGACTTCCTGACCGCGCGATGGGCGCTGTTCACGCGCACACGAGGTCGCACGGTGCACCTGCGCAACCATCACGAGCCGTGGGAGCTCTTCCAGGCCGAGCTGGTCAGTCTCGACGACACCCTGCTCGCAATGGCAGGGTTTCCCGGGCTGGCCGGACGCGCGCCGGAATCGGTGCTCTACTCGCCCGGCGTCACCACCTGGTTCGGCGCTGCCGGCTGAGTCGCGCCGGGGTCGGCGAGGCAGGGTCTTTTCCTCCACAATGTGATCCTGATCGGGTTCTCCACAGGCTGTTCCGGGGCGAGCGGATGCCGCCTCGAATGTCGGTGGGTGACCGTAACGCGTGTGTCATGAAGCCCTCATTCATTGAAGAACACGAGGCCCTCGGGGAGCAGTTCGAGGCGATCGCGGAGGCCCATCGGGCCATCGCTGCGGCGTTCGCGAGGCGGGCGGAGTTGGTCGAGGCGGCTCGCCGGTTCGGGAAGTCCCCGCGGCCCGGCTTCCCGGTTCCGCTGGGATGCCGCCGAGGTCGCGGGGCGGGAGTTTGTCAGTGAACTCGCGTGCACGATCCGGATTCCGCGGCGCACGGCGGAGAACCTGATCGCGGAGAGCCGGGCCCTGGCCGAGGAACTCCCCGCGACCCGCGCCCCTGCAGGCTGGGGAGATCAGTTGCGTTCCTGAGCGAACCGGCCACGGTCATCCACTCGGCGACGACCGCATCGTCGACCACAGCGGCGCCCGTGCCGGCGTCCCAACCACCACCACAGGGCCCGCGCCAGAAACCGGGACGGAGGCCGTGCCAGAAACCGGGACGGAGGCCGTGCCAGAAACCGAGACCTCGCCAATCTGTGACGCCCGGAGGGTAGGCCCGGCCATGAACGGCTGGGCTTCACCGCTTCCCACCTGGGCTTCAAATATGCGGTACCCGCGATCCCCTGACGCCTGACCCGGTTCAGGCGGCGCCGACAAAGGCGAGCAGGCCGAGCAACCGTGCGGCGATCCCTGCGCACGTGATCGTCGCGGCGAAGAACACGGCCACCCAGACCACGCCCGGGACGTGGGTCAGACGGGCCAGCTGATCAGCGTCGGAGGCGGTGCCGCGGGTCCGCGACCGGGAGCGCTGCAACTCGACCACGGTGCGCACGGCCCCGAGCAGCAGAAACGCCGTGATCAGCAGGGCGAAGACACTCTGCACCGGGGGAGTACCGAACCAGGTGATGCCGAAGACGAGGCCGGCGGTGACGAGCACGGACCAGAGCCCGAACCAGTTGCGGATCTGCACCAGAAGCAACGCCAGGGCCGCCAGCAGCAGCCACAGCAGGCCGATGTCGTAGCCGAGACTGAGCATCCATGCGGCGCCGAGCCCCAGCAGAGCCGGCGCCGTGTACCCGGCCAGCAGGGTCAAAACCATGCCGGGGCCGCGCGGGCGCCCGCTGCTCACCGTCAGCCCGGAGGTGTCGGAATGCAGACGGATGCCGCCCAACCGGCGGCCGCTCACTGTCGCCACCACCGCATGGCCACCCTCGTGCGCGATCGTGATGACGTGGCGGCTGACCCGCCACACGGCCGGAACCAGCACGAGCAGGGCGGCGGCGGCGATGGTCAGCCAGGCCGTGACCGCGGGCAACGGTTCGTTGCGGGCGGACAGCTGCCCCCACAGTTCGACCAGCCCATCCATGGTTTTCAGCCTAGATGACCTCGACAGAGAGTCTTATGCTGGCCGCAGACACTGGATACGAGTGAAGGGACGATCCCATGGGTGCTTCGGACAAGATCAAGAATGCTGCCGAGGAGGCCGCCGGCAAGGCCAAGGAAGCCGCTGGCAAGCTGACAGACAACGAGCGTTTGGAGGCTGAAGGCAAAGCCGATCAGACCAAGGCGAACCTCAAGCAGGCCGGTGAGAACGTGAAGGATGCCATCGCGGACTGATCGACCCAACTCCAGCGACTGACTATCAACAACAACCCATCGAACCGTGAACCATTGAAAGGCAGGGAGAATCATGAATGTCCTCCTCATCGTTATCGCGATCATCGCCGTCGCTCTTCTCCTCACCGGAGGATTCGTCGAGTCGCTCAACTTCCTGATCTGGGTCGGCATAGTGCTCGTCGTCATCGCCGTGATCGTCTGGTTGGTCCGGGTGATTTCGGGCAAGCGGACCTAGCCGGGCACCAGTCATCCACCTCACCGAGAAAAAGAGAAAGCCCCGGAAGTCCGGGGCTTTTTCTACTGTGGGCGATACCGGACTCGAACCGATGACCTCTTCCGTGTGAAGGAAGCGCGCTACCAACTGCGCCAATCGCCCCTGTGGCCGAAGCGTCAACCACGAGTTCTGATACTAGCCCACGAGCGGGTGCGTGGCGCACCTCGGGACCACCACAACACGCCGGGGCGGCCCGGTTTGAATATGCACCGGACTATCGGCTAGAGTCTTCCAAGCGCGCAGAAATGCGAGCAGTTGCGGATGTGGCGCAGTGGTAGCGCATCACCTTGCCAAGGTGAGGGTCGCGAGTTCGAATCTCGTCATCCGCTCGAATGGAATCGGCCGACAGGTCGGTTCTTTTTGATACGAATCCCAAGTGGTGGGTTGGCCGAGAGGCGAGGCAACGGCCTGCAAAGCCGTGTACACGGGTTCGAATCCCGTATCCACCTCCACTCCCGGAAAGCAATTTCCAGGAATTGGGCGATTGGCGCAGCGGTAGCGCGCTTCCCTGACACGGAAGAGGTCACTGGTTCGATCCCAGTATCGCCCACAGAATTTGTGCGAAACAAACAATCCCCCGGTGACTCGGGGGTTTTTTTGTTTGCCCGCAGGGAGCCGAGAATCCCGGTGAAATCGGCCCGTCCTCGGGGGCGCACCGTGCGGAATCGTCGGGAAGGTGCGGCGGGCTCGGCCGGAATCGGCTAGAGTCTTTCAAGTCAGCTGAAACGCCGACAAATGCGGATGTGGCGCAGTGGTAGCGCATCACCTTGCCAAGGTGAGGGTCGCGAGTTCGAATCTCGTCATCCGCTCGAATTGGGTCGGCCGAAAGGCCGATTCTTTTTGGTACGAATCCCAAGTGGTGGGTTGGCCGAGAGGCGAGGCAGCGGCCTGCAAAGCCGTATACACGGGTTCGAATCCCGTATCCACCTCCACTTCTGAAAAGCGATTCTCAGGAAATGGGCGATTGGCGCAGCGGTAGCGCGCTTCCCTGACACGGAAGAGGTCACTGGTTCGATCCCAGTATCGCCCACACAGTTCGTGCGAGACAGACAAACCCCGGTAAATTGGGGTTTTTTCTATACCCGAAATGCTGTGCCCGATCCTGTCGGGCCGGCGGAGGGGTCCCCTCCGGCGCGCCGCTAAAGTTGAGGGGGTTCGAACAACACTGAGGAGTAATACACGTGGCTGACGGCTTTGAGCTATTCACCGACCGGTCCGTTGTCGCAATGCGCGTCAACGGCGAGCTCAAGGATCTCGCCACGACGGTGACTCCGACGGATGTCGTCGAACCGGTGACCATCGGCTCACCGGACGGCCTCGGCATCCTGCGCCACTCGGCCGCTCACGTGCTCGCGCAGGCCGTGCAGACCGTGAACCCGGCCGCACGCCTGGGCATCGGCCCGCCCGTCACCGACGGTTTCTACTACGACTTCGACGTCGAGGAGGCGTTCACACCCGAGGACGTCAAGTCCCTTGGGAAAGCCATGGACCGCATCATCCGTCAGGGCCAGCGTTTCGTGCGCCGCGTCGTGACCGACGACCAGGCCAGGGAAGAACTGGCGACCGAACCGTACAAGCTCGAATTGATCGGGCTCAAGGGCGGGGCGGCGGAAACCGCCGATAACGAGTCGGTCGAGGTCGGCGGCGCCGAACTCACCATCTACGACAACGTGGACCCGAAGACGGGCGAGACGGTCTGGAAAGACCTGTGCCGCGGCCCGCACCTGCCGAACACCCGCATGATCGGCAACGGATACTCCCTGACCCGACTGGCCGCCGCCTACTGGCGTGGGTCGGAGAAGAACCCGCAGCTGCAGCGCATCTATGGCACCGCGTGGCCCACCAAGGACGAACTGCGCGCTTACCAGGCACGCCAGGAGGAGGCAGCCAAGCGGGACCACCGCAAGCTCGGCGCCGAACTCGACCTCTTCAGCTTCCCCGAGGAGATCGGCTCCGGTCTTCCCGTCTTCCATCCCAAGGGCGGCATCATCCGCCAGGAGATGGAGAACTACTCCCGTAAGCGGCACACCGAGGCCGGCTACGACTTCGTCTACACCCCGCACATCACCAAGTCGAACCTCTTCGAGACTTCCGGGCACCTCGATTGGTACGCCGACGGCATGTTCCCACCGATGAAACTCGACGCGGAGTACGACGCCGATGGCCACATGACCCGTCAGGGCGTCGACTACTACCTCAAGCCGATGAACTGCCCGTTTCACAACCTGATCTTCCGCTCCAGCGGCCGCAGCTACCGTGACCTGCCCATGCGCCTGTTCGAGTTCGGTTCGGTCTACCGCTACGAGAAGTCCGGCGTCGTGCACGGCCTCACCCGGGTGCGCGGCATGACCCAGGATGACGCGCACATCTACACCACCCGCGAAGGTATGAAGGATGAGCTCACCGGCACCCTCAACTTCGTGCTCAAGCTGCTCGCCGACTACGGTCTCGAGGACTATTACCTCGAACTCTCCACGAAGGACCCGAAGAAGTTCGTCGGTACCGACGAAGCCTGGGCGGAAGCGACCGACACCCTGCGCGAGGTCGCCGAAGCATCCGGGCTCGAGCTCGTGGCCGACCCGGGCGGCGCCGCGTTCTACGGACCGAAGATCTCGGTTCAGGCCCGCGACGCGATCGGCCGCACTTGGCAGATGTCCACGATCCAGCTGGACTTCAACCTGCCGGAGCGATTCGACCTCGAGTACACGGCCCCCGACGGCTCCCGCCAGCGCCCGGTGATGATTCACCGGGCGCTGTTCGGGTCGATCGAACGCTTCTTCGCGGTGCTCACCGAGCACTACGCCGGTGCCTTCCCGGTGTGGCTGTCCCCGGTGCAGGTCGTCGGCATCCCGGTGTCCGAGCAATACGGCCCATACCTCGACGAGATCGTCGGCCGCCTCAGAGCCGCAGGCGTGCGCGCCGAGGTCGACCACTCCGACGACCGCATGCAGAAGAAGATCCGCAACCACACCAAGGCGAAGGTCCCCTTCCAGTTGATCGTCGGTGAGGACGACCGGGACAACGGTGCGGTCAGCTTCCGGTTCCGCGACGGCACCCAGGACAACGGGGTGCCGGCCGATGAGGCCATCCGTCGCATCATCGCCGCGATCGAGACGCGCGCGCAGGTCACGACACAGGGCCAGGTCTGAGATGGAGGTACCCAACGACGAGTTCGAGGGACTCGAGCAGTCGTCGGAGTTCGCCGCGGTTCCGGATGCCTTCCAACGGCTCTGGACCCCGCACCGGATGGTGTACATCCAGGATGGCCAGCAGCCGCACCCGGACGACTGCCCCTTCTGCCTGGCCCCGAGCATGACCGACGAGAAGGCCCTGATCGTGGCCCGCGGCACCCACGCTTACGTGCTGCTGAACCTGTTCCCCTATAACAGCGGCCACCTGCTGGTCTGCCCCTACCGCCACATCGCCACGTACGACGAGGCCAGCCCGGAGGAGATCGCCGAGATCGGCAGCCTCACCCAGGTGGCCATGCGGGTGCTGAAGACGGTGTCGCACTGCGACGGTTTCAACATCGGCATGAACCAGGGCCGCATCGCCGGTGCGGGCATCGCCGAGCACCTGCACCAGCACATCGTTCCCCGCTGGGCACTCGACTCCAACTTCTTCCCGATCATCGCCGGAACGAAGGCGATTCCCCGCCTTCTGGGCGATGTGCGGCGCGAAGTCGCGGCGGGCTGGCCCCTGGATGGCAACTAGCCGTATAAAACCCTCCATCGGCACCCGCCGGACGGAACCGACCACCCCCAAGGAATAGAATCACAGCTATGACTGAAACCACTTCCGCCTTTGGTTCGAGCCGCGTCAAGCGTGGACTCGCCGACATGATGAAGGGCGGCGTCATCATGGACGTCGTCAACGCCGAGCAGGCTCGCATCGCCGAGGACGCCGGTGCTGTCGCCGTCATGGCCCTTGAGCGGGTTCCCGCCGACATCCGTTCCCAGGGTGGTGTCGCCCGGATGAGCGACCCCGACCTGATCGACAGCATCATCGCCGAGGTCTCCATCCCGGTGATGGCCAAGGCGCGCATCGGTCACTTCGTCGAAGCGCAGATCCTGCAGGCCCTGAACGTCGACTACATCGACGAGTCCGAGGTGCTCAGCCCGGCCGACTACGTCAACCACATCGACAAGTGGAACTTCACGGTCCCGTTCGTCTGTGGCGCGACCAACCTGGGTGAGGCGCTGCGGCGCATCAACGAGGGCGCGGCCATGATCCGGTCCAAGGGCGAGGCCGGCACCGGAGACGTCTCCGAGGCCATGAAGCACATCCGCACCATCAAGGGTGAGGTCGCCCGCCTGTCGGCCCTGAGCAAGGACGAGCTGTACGTCGCCGCGAAGGAACTGCAGGCCCCGTATGAGCTCGTCGCCGAGATCGCCGCCACCGGCAAGCTCCCCGTCGTGCTCTTCGTTGCCGGCGGAGTGGCCACTCCCGCCGACGCAGCCCTGATGATGCAGATGGGCGCGGACGGCGTGTTCGTCGGCTCCGGCATCTTCAAATCGGGCAACCCGCAGGCGCGTGCCAACGCGATCGTCAAGGCCGTCACCTTCTACGACGACCCCAGCGTCATCGCATCCGTCTCGCGCGGACTCGGCGAGGCCATGGTCGGCATCAACGTGTCCGACCTGCCCGCCCCGCACCGCCTCTCCGAGCGCGGCTGGTAGCCACCCGTTCGTGAGCGTTGGAGTTCTTGCTCTTCAGGGTGACTTCCGTGAGCATGCCGTGGTTCTTCGGAACCTCGGCGCCGAGGTCGAGCTCATCCGCCGCCCGGAAGAACTGGCCCGCATCAGCGGGCTCGTGATCCCGGGCGGCGAGTCCAGCGTGATGGACAAACTCGCCCGCGCGTTCGGCCTGGCCGAACCGTTGGCCGGGGCCGTGCGGTCCGGCCTGCCTGTCTACGGCACCTGCGCCGGTCTGATCATGCTGGCCGACACCGTCATCGACGGCATACAGGGGCAGCAGACGATCGGCGGCTTCGACATCGCGGTTCGCCGCAACGCCTTCGGTTCGCAGACGCTCTCATTTGAAACCGACCTCGATGTGCCGGTGCTCGGTGAGCCGCTGGTGCACGCCGTGTTCATCCGGGCACCCGTGGTGGAGTCCGTCGGGCCGCGCACCCGCGCACTGGCCACTCTCCCGGACGGCCGTTGTGTCGCGGTCGAGCAGGGCAACCTCCTTGGCACATCGTTCCACCCCGAGATCACCGGGGAGCACCGCTTCCACGCATACTTTCTGCAGAAGGTGGCCGCCGCCGGCTACCGCCGCTAGGCTCCGGTCATGGCTGGCTGGGTGGCGCTCCTGCGCGGAATCAACGTCAACGGCATCACGATCGCCATGACGGACCTGCAGGATGTGTTCCGCGCACTCGGCTGCACGGATGTCCGCACCGTCCTGGCCAGCGGCAACGTGCTCTTCACCTCGGGCGAAACGGATGCCGCGGCACTCAAGGCCGACATCGAACGTGCGCTCTCCGACACCTTCGGCTACCAGGCCTGGATCGTGCTCCTTGGCGTCGCCACCCTCGACAGCGTAGTGAGGGCGTTCCCGTTCGATGCGGAGCGGAACGGCTGGCATCCGTACGTCGTGTTCGGATCAAATCAGTCCCCGCTCGACGAACTCATCGACGCGGCGGGGGAACCGGATCCGGAAACGGAGCAGGTGCTGCCCGGAGTGGGCGTGCTCTATTGGCAGGTGCGACGAAGCATCGGCATCAACAGCCCGTTCAGCAAGTTGAGCGGGAAGGCCCGCTACCGGTCGACCACGACCACGCGCAATCTGCGCACCCTGAACAAGCTCATCGCATCGGCTCCGGGCGCGTGAAACCCGTCCCATCAGGCATCGCGGGTTAGAATGAGGCGCACCTCAAGGTGCAGCGACCAGTGGCACAACAGTGCAGCGACCAGTGGCAGCAAGCACCCCGGCGCCAATCGACAGCCACGTCACGACAGCCAAAGACAACGGGAGACTCATGTCCGGACATTCCAAGTGGGCGACAACGAAGCACCAGAAGGCGGTCACCGACTCGCGTCGGGCCAAGGCCTTCGCCAAGTTGATCAAGAACATCGAAGTCGCGGCCCGCATGGGTGGCGCCGACCTGTCGGGCAACCCGACCCTGGTCGACGCGATCCAGAAGGCCAAGAAGACCTCTGTGCCCAACGACAACATCGACCGGGCCGTCAAGCGCGGCGCCGGCCTGTCCGGCGAAGTCGTCGACTACACGACCATCATGTACGAGGGCTACGCCGCGCACGGTGTCGCCGTCATGATCGAGTGTCTGACCGACAATAAGAACCGCGCAGCTGCCGAGGTGCGCACGACGATGTCCCGCAACGGTGGCAACATGGCCGATCCGGGCAGCGTGGCCTACAACTTCCACCGCAAGGGCATCGTCGTCGTGCCGAAGAGCGCCGCCCTCACCGAAGACGACGTGCTCCTCGCCGTGCTCGACGCGGGTGCCGAAGAGGTCGTCGACGACGGCGAGAAGTTCGAGGTCTTCAGCGAAGCCCACGATCTCGTGGCGACCCGCTCCGCCCTGCAGACAGCCGGGATCGACTACGACTCGGCCGACATCGCGTTCGTGCCTCAACTCAAGGTCGAGGTCGACGCCGAGACCGCCCGCAAGGTGTTCCGGCTGATCGACGCACTCGAAGAACTGGACGACGTGCAGAACATCTACAGCAACTACGATGTGTCGCCCGAGGTCATCGCGGAGCTTCAGGCCGAAGCCGAGTAGCGCGCCGTGTCGGTCCGGGTTCTGGGCATTGATCCCGGGCTGACCCGCTGCGGTGTCGGCATCGTCGACGTCGCCGGCAACCGCTCCGCGACCCTGGTCGATGTGACCGTGCTGCGCAGCTCGCCCGATCTGCCGCTCGAGCAGAGGCTCCTGCTGATCAGTCGGGGCCTGGAGGACCTGCTCGACCGGCACAAGCCGGCCGTCGTCGCGATCGAGCGGGTATTCGCCCAGAACAACGTCAGAACCGTGATGGGGACCGCCCAAATCAGCGGCGTCGCGCTTCTCCTCGCCGCCCAGCGAGGGTTGACGGTCACCCTGCACACCCCGAGCGAGGTCAAGGCCGCCATAACCGGCTACGGGTCTGCCGACAAGGCTCAGGTCGGCACCATGGTCGCGCGGGTGTTGGGCCTGGCCGAGGTGCCCAAGCCCGCGGATGCCGCGGACGCGCTGGCCATCGCGATCTGCCACGCCTGGCGCACCGGGGCGGCTGGCGGCACCCTGCCGACCAGCGTCGACGTGGTGCCCGGCACTCTGACCCCGGCTCAGAAGGCATGGCGCGCCGCCGAGCGCAGCGCAGTGTCGCCGGTGCCCCGTAGTCTGAAGCGGTGATTTCTTCCGTTCGTGGCCTTGTCCTGTCTGCCGTGGGTCCCGCGGCCGTGATCGAGGTCGGGGGAGTCGGACTGGCCGTTCAGGTCACCCCGGCCACGGCCCTCTCCCTGCGCGTCGGCACGGAGGCCCGCCTTTCGACCACCCTCATCGTGCGCGAGGACTCGCTCACCCTCTACGGCTTCCCATCCGCCGACGAACTCGAGGTCTTCGAGCTTCTGGTCGGCGTCACCGGGGTCGGTCCGAAATCGGCCCTTGGCGTGCTCGCGGTGCTCAGCCCCGGCCAGATCGCCCAGGCCGTCTCGGCCGAAGACGACGGCGCCTTCCGCAAGGTCAGCGGCATCGGGCCGAAAACGGCCAAACTCATCGTGCTCTCCCTGGCCGGTAAGGTGTTCGTGACGACCACAGCGGCGGCATCCGCCCGCCCGGCACCCACCAGTGCGTCCGCTAACGTGCAGGCCGCCCTGATCGGGCTGGGCTGGTCGGAGAAGGTGGCCGCCCAGGTCGTGGACGAGACCCTTGCCGAAACCCTCGAACCCGAACAGGTCGGCGTCGCAGCGCTCCTCCGCCTCGTGCTCACCAGACTCGGCCCGGCCCAGCAGGCATCGGAGCGCCGCTCATGAGCGGCGGGCAGGGCCTGGCCGGTGACCCCGGCGTGGAACTGACCAGGCCGGAACTCGAAGGCGACGCCGAGCTGGCCTTCGAGGGAGCCCTCCGCCCGCGTAGCCTGGGCGAGTTCGTCGGCCAGCAGAAGGTGCGAGGGCAGCTGCAGCTGCTCCTCACCGCGGCCACCATGCAGAGCCGCACCCCCGACCACATCCTGCTGGCCGGCCCGCCCGGACTCGGCAAGACCACTCTGGCCATGATCATCGCCTACGAGGGCAACCGTCCGCTGCGGATGTCCAGCGGCCCCGCCATCCAGCACGCCGGCGACCTGGCCGCCGTGCTGTCCTCGCTGGTGCCCGGCGAGGTGCTGTTCATCGACGAGATCCATCGGATGGCCCGTTCCGCCGAGGAGATGCTCTACCTGGCGATGGAGGACTTCCGCATCGACATCATGGTTGGCAAGGGCGCCGGCGCCACCTCGGTTCCGCTCGAGTTGGCACCGTTCACCCTTGTCGGCGCCACGACCCGGTCCGGGCTGCTGCCCAACCCGCTGCGCGACCGGTTCGGCTTCACCGCCCACCTGGAGTTCTACGCCGACCATGAACTCGAGCAGGTGCTCGGTCGGGCGGCCAAACTACTCGGCCTGGTGATCGACACGGAGGCCATCGCCGAGATCGCCGGGCGGTGCCGTGGCACACCCCGAATCGCCAACCGACTGCTCCGACGGGTGCGGGACTACGCGCTGGTGCACGGCGGAGACGCCGATGTGGCAGCGGTGCACGCCGCACTGGAGCTCTACGACGTCGACGCCATCGGGCTCGACCGGCTCGACCGAGAGGTGATGCGCATCATCCTGACCCGTTTTGGGGGAGGGCCCGTGGGCCTCAACACTCTCGCGGTGTCCGTGGGGGAGGAATCCGAGACCATCGAGGCCGTCGTGGAGCCGTTCCTGGTGCGGATCGGGTTCCTGATGCGCACTCCGCGCGGCCGAGTGGCGACCACGGAAGCGTGGCGGCATTTCGGCCTCGCCGCGCCTCTGGCAGGCGGGCCGCCCGTCCCTCTTATGCTGGATGATCTATAATTCGAGTTGGTTCGCTTGGAACCATTCGTGCCGGTTCTCTGAGGAGCCGGCCCGCACAGACTTCGGCTACGTGCCGCAACCGGAAGGTCACACAGTTTTATGGATCCGTTGACTCTTGTCATGCTCGCCGTTCTCGCGGCGCTCGTGTTCTTCATGTTCCGCAACAGCCGCAAGCGCCAGAAGGACCTCGCCGCCCTGCAGGCCCAGATGGTCGTCGGCGCTGAGGTCATGACCAACTTCGGTATGTACGGCACCATTCTCGCGATCGATGAGGAGGCCAATAAGGTCGCCCTCGAGATTGCGCCCGGTACCGTCGTGCAGCTGCACCGTCAGACCATCGCGCGCGTCGTCGAGCCGATCGTGGCCGAGCCCGCAGAAGAGGGCGTCGCCGAGCTGAACCAGGGCAACGCCACCGTTATGGGCGAGCCCGACTTCGGCCAGCGCGTCGCCGACTCCGACGACGAGCCCAAAAAGGGCGACGCGTAACCAATCCCTCTCCATGCCCGCGCCCCGGCGCGGGCATGAGCATGAGCATAGAAAGCTGAGTTCTCTGGTGGCAAAGTCGTCTCCGGCCAAAAAGGCCTGGCGTTCCCTCACATGGCTGGGGGTGATCATCGTCGGCCTGATCGCGCTCAACACGGCCGGCGTTCTCACCGGCAGTGGATCCTGGACGCCCAAGCTGGCCCTGGACCTCGAGGGCGGCACGCAGATCATTCTCGCGCCGAAGCTCGAGTCGGGGCAGTCCGTGTCCTCAGAGCAGCTCAACGAGGCCGTCAAGATCATCCGGCAGCGCATCGACTCGGCGGGCGTCTCTGAGGCGGAGATCAACACGCAGGGCGGCCAGAACATCGTCGTGTCCATCCCCGGTGTGCCGGACGACGAGACGATCAACCGGATTGAGTCCTCGGCGAAGCTCGAGTTCCGTCCGGTTCTGGTGGCAGGCGCCCCGTCCGCGGCCAGCGTCGGTGAAGACATCGTGGGAGAGGACGGGGTCACGACCCCGGCCCCGACCCCCGCGGTCGACCCGAACCTGGAGAGCACCCCGACGGCGGTGCCCACCGACGGGAGCGACCTGAACTGGATCACCCCCGCTCTCCAGGCACAGTACGAGGCCTTCGACTGCAGCCGGATCGACACCACCAATGTGGCTCCGGCCGGTGAGCCACTCGTCACCTGTGAAGCCGACGGCTCCATCAAATACATCCTCGGCCCGGTCGAGGTCAGCGGCGAGAACGTCTCCGATGCGACCAACGGCCAGCAGACCACGCAGAGCGGGGCCACAACCGGCGAATGGGTTGTCAACATCACCTTCGACGGCACCGGCACCAAGGCCTTCGCCGACGTCAGCACACGGCTGAACGCCCTCACCGGAGCGCAGAACCAGTTCGCGATCGTGCTCGACGGCAACGTGATCTCCGCCCCGCGCACCCTGGCGGCCATCACGGACGGCAACGCACAGATCAGCGGTGACTTCGACCAGGACTCGTCGAAAGCCCTCGCCGACCAGCTCAAGTTCGGCGCCCTACCACTCAGCTTCGCCGTGCAGAGCCAGGACACCATCTCGGCGACGCTCGGGTCCAGTCAACTCACCGGCGGTCTGATCGCCGGTCTGATCGGACTCGTCCTGGTCGTGCTCTACTCCCTGATCCAGTACCGGCTGCTCGGCCTCGTCACGGTCGCGTCCCTCTCGGTTGCCGCGATCATCACCTACCTGCTGATCACGATCCTCTCCTGGCGTGAGGGCTACCGGCTCTCGCTCGCCGGTGTCGCGGGTCTTATCGTCGCGATCGGTATCACCGCGGACTCCTTCATCGTCTACTTCGAGCGGGTGCGCGACGAACTCCGGGACGGGCGCGGTCTCGAATCATCGGTCGAAGCAGGCTGGAAACGCGCCCTGCGCACCATCCTCGCCTCCGACGCGGTCAACATCCTGGCGGCCGGCGTCCTGTTCATAGTCGCCGTCGGCAACGTGAAGGGCTTCGCCCTCACCCTCGGGCTGACCACGCTCGTCGACGTGCTCGTGGTGATGCTGTTCACTCACCCGATGCTCCAACTACTGGCGCGCACGAAGTTCTTCAGCGACGGCCACAGGCTCAGCGGCCTCGACCCGCGGGCGCTGGGTGCCACCTACCGCGGCCGGGCAAAATTCCGCCCCTCGGATGACCTCCCGTCCGCCAAACTGTCCTCGGCCAGCCGTGAGGCGGCCAAGCGTCAGACCATCGCTGAGCGCAAGGCGTCAGAACTCGTCGGTTCCACAGCGGATCGATCGACCGACGGGAAGGATTCCTAATGGCCAGCTTCTCCCAGTTCGGCAACGACCTGCACACCGGAAAGCGCTCATTCGACATCGTCGGGCGCCGCAAGACCTGGTACTTGGTCGCCGTGGTGGCGCTCTTCGTGGCCATCGTGGTTCCTCAGCTGCGCGGCGGCTTCGTCTTCGGCATCGAGTTCACGGGTGGCTCCGAGTTCGTGGTCTCCCAGGTCGCCGAACAGGATCAGGCAGTGGCCGCCGACGCCGTGACCGAGGTCGTGCCCCTGGCGGTTCCGAAGGTGTCCAGCGTCAGCACCACCGGTATCCGCGTGCAGACCGACCAGCTCACCAGCGACGAGACCCGAGAGATTCGCGCCGCCCTGGCCGATGCCTACGCCGTGCCGGTCGAACAGGTCACCGCATCCTTCATCGGCCCGGTCTGGGGCCAGGACATCACCGGTCAGGCTCTGCGCGGACTCGTCATCTTCCTCGTGCTCGCCGCCATCGGCATGGCCCTGTACTTCCGCACCTGGAAGATGTCTCTCGCGGCCATGACCGCGCTGATGCACGACCTCGTCATCACCGCCGGGATCTACGGAATCACCGGATTCGAGATCACCCCCGCAGCCGTGATCGGATTCCTCACGATCCTCGGCTACTCGCTTTACGACACGGTCGTGGTTTTCGACAAGATTCGGGAGAACACCTCGGAGCCCGGCGCGGAGACGCGCACGTTCGCCGAGTCGGTGAACCTGGCCGTGAACCAAACCCTGGTGCGCTCGATCAACACTTCGGTCGTCGCCGTGCTGCCGGTCGCGTCGATCCTCTTCATCGGAACCCTTGTGCTCGGTGCCGGCACCCTGCGGGACATCTCGCTGGCACTCCTGATCGGCATCATCGCCGGCGCCTACTCGACAATCTTCATCGCGTCCCCCCTGTACGCCCAGATCCGCTCCGCGGAGCCGGCTGTGCGGAAGTCCGACCAGAAGGTTCTCGCCCTGCGGGCCAAGGCCGGACCCGCTCCCAGGGTGGCGGAGGAAGTCCGCGCCTAGGTGCACGGCCTGGACGGCAGATAGGCACGGGCAGGGCGGCCCGCACCCGAGCCGGAAGTGGTATCCGATTCGGCTCGGGAGCGGTGATAATTGATCAAATGGATGGAGGTGGCCAGATGACCGAACTGACAACTCCTCCTGCCTCCCCGACACCGCTGCCGCCGGCTTCCCTCCGACGCCTGGTGCCACGGATCTTCTCCCGGGCCCAGCCCGTCGGCGCGGTCGACACGCTTCTGAAGACCGTGCGGATGCACCATCCCAAGGTGGATCTGTCGATCATCGAACGGGCCTACGTCACCGCGGAGCAGGCGCACGAAGGTCAGTTCCGCCGCAGCGGGGAGCCCTACATCACGCATCCGGTCGCGGTCGCGCAGATCCTGGCCGACCTGGGCATCGGACCCAAAACCGTCTCGGCTGCCCTGCTGCACGACACCGTGGAAGACACCGAGTACACGCTCGACCAACTGCGGACCGACTACGGCGACGAGATCACCATGCTGGTCGACGGCGTCACCAAGCTGGACAAGGTCAAGTACGGCGACAGCACCCAGGCCGAGACCGTGCGCAAGATGATCGTGGCCATGTCCAAGGACATCCGGGTACTGATCATCAAGCTCGCCGACCGGCTTCACAACGCGCGCACCTGGGGCTTCGTTCCCGCCGAGTCCGCGGTGCGGAAGGCCACCGAGACCCTGGAGATCTACGCGCCACTGGCACATCGGCTCGGCATCCAGACAATCAAGTGGGAACTCGAAGACCTCTCCTTCGCGGTGCTGTACCCCAAGCTGTACGCCGAGATCGACAGCCTCGTCAAGCAGCGCACCCCGCAGCGCGAAGAGTTCGTCCAGCACGTCATTGACTCGATCGTCGACGATCTGAAGGCCGCCCGCATCCGAGGCAAGGTCGCCGGCCGGCCCAAGCAGTACTACTCGATCTACCAGAAGATGGTCGTGCGCGGCCGGGAGTTCGACGACATCTACGATCTCGTCGGCATCCGGGTGCTCGTCAACTCGGTGCGGGACTGCTACGCGGTCCTCGGCGCTATCCATGCCCGCTGGACGCCCCTGCCCGGCCGGTTCAAGGACTACATCGCCACTCCCAAATTCAATCTGTACCAGTCCCTGCACACCACGGTCCTCGGTCCGAGCGGCCGCGCCGTGGAAATCCAGATCCGAACCCAGGAGATGCACCAGCGCGCCGAATTCGGCGTGGCCTCGCACTGGAAGTACAAGGAACAGGTCAACGGCAAGAGTTCCGGGCCCGGCCCGCAGAGCGACACCGACATGGCCTGGCTCGCCCACATCTCCGACTGGCAGGCCGAAACGGCCGATCCGGGGGAGTTCCTCGACTCGTTGCGCTATGAGATCGGCGCCAAAGAGGTCTACGTCTTCACCCCCAAGGGCCGGGTCATCGGCCTGCCGGCCGACGCCACCCCCGTCGACTTCGCCTATGCCGTGCACACCGAGGTTGGCCATCGCACCATGGGCGCCAAAGTCAACGGACGTCTTGTCCCCCTGGAAAGCCCGCTCGTCACCGGAGACGTCGTCGAGGTCTTCACCTCCAAGAATCCCGACTCTGGGCCCAGCAAGGACTGGCTGAACTTCGTCAAGAGCCCGCGTGCCCGCAACAAGATCCGACAGTGGTTCACCAAGGAGCGCCGCGACGAGGCGATTGAGCAGGGTCGGGACGCCATCGCGCGTGCCATGCGCAAGCAGAACCTGCCGCTGCAGAAGCTGATGAACCAGGACTCGTTCGCCGAGGTTGCCGCGGTGATGAAGTACGAGGACGTCTCCGCCCTGTACGCGGCCGTCGGCGAGGGGCATGTGTCGACCCAGTCGGTGCTGGAGAAGGTCGTCGCCACCCTGCAGAGCGTCGAGGAAAGCGACGCCACGGATCTGCCGTTCGCTCCACACGGCCGCACCCAGACGCTCCGCAACAGCGATTCGGGTATCCTTGTGCGCGGCGCCCCCGACATCCTGGTGAAACTGGCCCGCTGCTGCACGCCCGTTCCGGGCGACAAGGTAGTGGGGTTCATCACGCGCGGCGCCGGGGTTTCGGTGCACCAGGCATCCTGTCGCAACGTGCAGTCCCTGCTCAAGGAACCTGAGCGCATGATCGACGTCGACTGGGCGCCGACCTCCAAGAGCCTCTTCCTGGTACAGATCCAGATCGAGGCGCTCGACCGCTCCGGGCTGCTCTCCGACGTCACCCGGGTCCTGTCCGAGCATCACGTCAACATCCTCTCGGCGACCGTGCATACCTCCAGCGATCGACTCGCGATCAGCCGTTTCGTCTTCGAAATGGGCGACACCACCCACCTGGACCGCGTGCTCAACGCCGTGCGCCGCATCGACGCCGTCTATGACGTGTACCGCGTCAACGAGGGCTGAGCGGGAGGCTTCAGTCCGGGCACGGATGCTCATCGAGGTACCGTTGCACCTCCCGCAGGCGGGTGAGGGTCTTAGCCTTGAACGGCTGGTTCGGGGCCAGGCACAGGCGCTGGGCGGGCTCGACGCTGGTGCACCCGGCCAGCCGCAGCAGGGCGGCGATGAGCGGAACCCGGGCGTCGTCGGCGGTCTCCCCGGGGCAGCGGGCGAGGTCGATGGCAGTGCGCAGGGGGAGTGTGACCCGGAGGTCGGAGATGGTCTGCAACTGGTCCGCGGGAGCGCGGACCTCTCGGATCTGCAGCCGGGGTGAGGGCACCAGCTTCATCCGGGCGGACGTCTGCACGCAGAAGTGGTGACGGCGGGGCTCCGGGGCCAAACCGTAGATCCAGGCAGCGGTCAGTCGTTCCGCGATGGCCCGCGACGACCTGATCAGCAAGCCGACGGCACGGGCGCGCCCGGCCGGGTCGTCGACTACGTCAACCGGGCACCAGAAGTCGCCCAGCGGGAAGAGTTCCCCGTCAAGACGGGCCCCGCACAGTTCCGCGAGCGGCAGGTCGCGGGCCGAGAGCACTGCAGGAAGGCGTGAGTTCATCGACCAAGCGTGCGACCCGGTGCGCACCCGCCCCACGAAAAACGGGGATCTGTGGACAGATCCCCGTTCGTCGTGCTGTGGACGGCGCTTTACTGGCCGATGGCCTTCAGCCACGCCTTGCGGGTCTCGAGAGCCTCCGTGGCTTCCGTGATCGCCGCTGCGTCCCCACCAGCCTGCGCGACGGCCAGCTCGGCCTCAAGCTTGGCAATGGCATCGTGCAGCTGGCCGGCCAGACCCTCGGCGCGCGCCTTGGTCTCCGGGTTGTTGCGCTTCCAGTGGTCGTCGTCGAGCTTGCGCACGGCAGCCTCGACCTTGCGCATGCGGTCCTCGACGGACTTGACCGAGTCGCGCGGCACCTTGCCGATGTCGTCCCACCGGCGCTGGATGGAACTCAGCGCGGCGCGCGCCTTGGCCCGGTCCGTCTCCGTCAGCAGAAGTTCGGCCTCGGTGAGGAGCTCGAGCTTCAGAGTCAGGTTGCCTGCGAACTCCTCGTCGTCGTGCGCGTCGATTTCAGACTTGACCGAGTAGAGCACGTCGCCGGCCGCTTTGAACTTGGCCCACATCGCGTCGTCCTGCTTCTTTCCGCTGCGGCCCGCGAGCTTCCACTCGTCGAGGAGGTTGCGGTAGGCCGGGATACCATCGGCGCCCTTAGGTGCGAGGGCCTCGGCCTGCTCGATCAGGTGCTGCTTGCGGTTGCGAACGTCCTTGTGGGCGCTGTCCAGCTCGGCGAAGAACGCCTTGCGGTTCTGCTCGATCGTGGTTCGGGCCGCACGGAACCGCTTCCACAGGTCGTTCGCCTCACCCTTGGGGATACGCGGGGCGTCGTGCTGGTGGGCCTGCCACTTCGCGAACAACGCTTCGAGTGCGGCGCTGGTCTGCTTCCACTGCGTCTTGGCCGGGTCTTCGGCGGCGAGAGCCTCGGCCTCGGCGACGATCGCGGCACGCTCGGCGACGGCGGCGGTCGCTGCGGCCTTCGCGTCGGCACCCTGCTGTTCGGTGAGCTCCGTCACTGCGCCGCCGAGGGCACCCAGGCGAGCGGCCAGCGCTGCCAGGTTGCCGACCGCGTTCGCGTTCGCCACGGTCTCCGTCAGGTGCTTGACGGATTTCGCGATGTCGGCGGCAGGTGCGCCACCCTTGGCGCGCTGCTCGAGAAGCGTGACCTGGCCGTTGAGCTCAACGTATTTACGTTCGAAGTAGGCAAGTGCCTCTTCCGGCGTCGCGTCGGGGTACTGTCCGACGGCGCGTTCGCCTGTTGCTTCGCGCACGTAAACCGTGCCGGTTTCGTCTACGCGACCCCATGGTTGCTGATCTGTCGTAGTCAAGAGCCTCACCTTATTGATGTCGTTGTGTGCTCACAAGTGAGCCAATACCCGGTCAAGCCTATTGCAAGCCCGCGCGCTGTTTGTCTGTTCTACTGAACTGATACCTGAGTGATGCTGGTCGGAACCTGCGGGGTGCCGTCCGAAGAGCCGTCGGCAACGCCGGCATCCGTGATCTTGGCCTTGATATCGTCCAGTCCATCGGTCACCCGGCCGAGGACCGTGTAGCCGCCCACCGCGTCCGCGGGGATGGTCGTGTCCTCGTAGACGATGAAGAACTGGCTGCCCATACTGTAGGCGTTTCCGCCCTGTCGGGCCATGGCCAGGGTGCCGGCCGGGTACACGTCGCCCTCGGGGGCGTTCTCGATCGGACCATAGCTGTAGCCGGGGCCACCTGACCCCGTTCCGTCCGGGTCACCGCACTGCAGTACGAAGAAACCGCCGTCGGTGAGCCGGTGACAGGTCACGTCCTGGTAGAAACCGGTGTTGATCAGGTCGATGGTTGAGGACACCGCCTGAGGGGCGAGGGCTCCGTCCAGCTCGATCTCGAGGGGGATGTCGTTGAGGGCGAGGGTGCCTGTCCAGGCGCGGTCCTCCGCCAGGGTGCTGGACGGCACGTCGCCGGTGTTCCCGTCATCCGCCGGTGCGGCGGACGCGCTGGGGGAGTCGGAGGCGGCGGCGGAGGGAGCCGTGTCGCCGGGGCCCTCGGCGAAGAACAGAACCTGGGCGCCGACGGCCAGGGCCACAACCGCGACCACACCGACGCCGGCGATGAGGTTGTCCCGGCGGCGCCGTGTCACCTGCTGCGCATTCACCGCGCGCCGAGCCTGGAAGGCGCGCACTCGCACCCGACCCTCCCGGGCCTCACGTTCTTGCTTCTTGTTCGGTACCACGACGTAGCCTCCAGGCTGCCTCCGGAAGAGGCCCGATCGAGCAGTGACGGATCCGGCGTCTAGCGCCTGAACCACGTTGAACTCTACGCAACCCGGGGAGGGCAGACAAACATCCGCTCCGAGCAGCGCCGGATTCAGGATCGGCCCGGTCACCGGCACAAACTACGCTGGTTCCATGGTGGATTCACAACCGGGACTGCGCAGCGGCGCCACACCCCTTGCCGTGCGGATGCGCCCGACGAGCCTCGAGGAGGTCGCCGGCCAGAAGCACCTGCTCACACCCGGCTCCCCGCTGGTCAGCCTGGCCAGTGACAAGACGGGGGAGCAGGGCGCAGTCTCCGTCATCCTGTGGGGCCCGCCCGGAACCGGTAAGACCACCCTGGCTCAGGCCATCGCGCGCAGCTCGGGGCGACGGTTCGTCGAACTGTCCGCCGTGTCGGCCGGCGTGCGGGATGTGCGCCAGGTGATGGAGGAGGCACGCACGAGCCGGGACCTCTACGGACTCTCCACCGTGCTGTTCCTCGACGAGATCCACCGGTTCAGCAAGGCCCAGCAGGACGCCCTCCTCCCCGGGGTGGAGAACGGGGTCATCATCCTCGTGGCCGCCACCACCGAGAACCCCTCGTTCTCCGTCATCTCGCCGCTGCTGTCGCGTTCCCTGTTGCTGACCCTCGAGACGCTGAGCGACGACGATCTCGGCATCGTCGTCGACCGGGCCGTCGTCGACCCCCGCGGCCTGGCCGACCGATTCGTGCTCGACGCCGAGGCCCGGGCCGCGATCATCCGTCTCGCGTCGGGTGACGCCCGGCGGGCGCTGACTGCCCTGGAAGCCGGTTCGGTGGCCGCGGCGTCCTCCGTCGACGCGGAGTCTGCCGCCAAGCCGGTCATCACGACCGAGATCGTCGCCCTCGCCGTGGACCGTGCGCTGCTGCGCTACGACCGCAACGGCGATGAGCACTACGACGTCATCAGCGCCTTCATCAAATCGGTGCGCGGTTCGGACGTCGACGCGTCCCTGCACTATCTCGCGCGCATGATCGAGGCCGGCGAAGATCCCCGGTTCATCTGCCGCCGCATCATCGTGCTGGCCTCGGAGGACATCGGCATGGCCGACCCGCAGGCACTGCTGATCGCCATCGCGGCAGCGGACGCCGTGCAGTACATCGGCATGCCCGAGGGGCGTATCCCGCTCGCGCAGGCCGTCGTGCATCTCGCGACCGCACCCAAGTCCAATGCCGCCTATCTGGCCTTGGATGCGGCCATCGCCGATGTGCGCAGCGGCAAGACCGGCCGGGTACCCAAACCCTTGCGGGATGCCCACTATCCGGGCGCCAAACGCCTCGGCCACGGCAAGGGCTACAAGTACCCCCACGACGACGCCCTCGGCGTGCTCGCCCAGCAGTACCCGCCGGACGAGCTCACCGAGGTGCGCTACTACGAGCCGACCGAGCATGGGCACGAGCGCGAGGTGTCGGCCCGCCTCGCCAAGCTGCGGAAGATCATCCGTGCCCGGTAGGCGGCCCGAGCGTGACGCTGTGCTAGCCTGAACTGTGCCTACAACTGGAATCGGCATGCGGCTGCGTCCGATTTCAGTCTGGATGGGTTTCGCTCTGTAGCCGGGCGTCCCGTGGCACCACCCCTCTGAACTCCCATGACGCCGTGCCTGTGCGGTCAGACTCGCCGGCCCGCGCCCTGGTTTCCCCTTGTTTGCAGTTCCATCGAAAGGACACCGTGTCTACCAAGTCACGTACCCGCAGTAAGACCCGCCTCTCGCGGGCCCTGGGCATCGCCCTGACCCCGAAGGCCGCTCGCTACCTCGAGAAGCGTCCGTACGCACCGGGCGAGCACGGTCGCACCAAGCGCAAGACCGACTCCGACTACGCCGTCCGTCTCCGCGAAAAGCAGCGCTTACGCGCCCAGTACGGCATCCGCGAAGCTCAGCTCAAGATCGCGTTCGAGGAAGCTCGCCGCGCCCAGGGACTGACCGGTGAAAACCTCGTCGAGATCCTCGAGACCCGTCTCGACGCTCTTCTCGTCCGCTCCGCCATCGCCCGCACCACCGCTCAGGCCCGTCAGATGATCGTGCACCGTCACATCCTGATCGATGGCCAATTGGTCGACCGACCCTCCTTCCGCGTGAAGCCGGGTCAGCTCATCCACGTCAAGCCCAAGAGCGAAGCCATGGAGCCGTTCCAGGTTGCAGCAGCCGGCGGTCACGTCGACGTTCTGCCCAAGCTCCCCGCGTACCTCGAGGTCGAGATCGACAAGCTGCAGGCCCGCCTCGTGCGCCGCCCGAAGCGCATCGAAATCCCCGTGACGTGTGAAGTCCAGCTCGTCGTCGAGTACTACGCGGCCCGCTAAACTCGGTCCACCCGCACCGCCGGCAGGCGCTGCAACTGAACTACGCTGGAGAGCGGATCACCCGTGGGGTGGTCCGCTCTTTGCGTAGGCGCACCTGCTCGTGAATGCCGAATCTGGAATGGATGGTTGGTCAATGTCGGGTGGAGATATCGTCGGGCTCGTGTTTGCGGCTGCCTTCCTGGGGCTGGTCGGGTTCCTGGCCGTGCCGCTGTTCAAACTCGGCCGGGTCTTCGACGAGACGACCCTGGCCATCCGTGACCTGACCCACAGCGCCACGCCGCTGCTCGAAGAATCCACCAAGACCATCCAGGAGACCAACGCCCAGCTGGCCCGGGTCGACACCATCACCTCGAACGTGGCGGATGTCACGGGCAACGTCTCCGCGCTGGTCGCCCTCGTCGCGGCCACCGTCGGCGGACCGCTGGTCAAGCTCGCCGGCTTCTCCGCGGGGGTGCGAGCAGCCCTCGGGGGTGCCCACCCGGGCGGCACCCGTCGGCGCCTCAGGTAGTCGGGTACTCTGGGAGGGAGCCGGCCCCGTCTGGGATTCGCCGGTCAGGCGGTCGTTCGAGGCACTCGAACCGCCGGGAGCACCATCGTTTCAGCACCTATCTGGGTCTCCACACATATTCAGGGAGCATTGTCATGAAGAGTTTCATCTGGTTTGTCGTCGGCGTGACTACGGGGCTCCTGATTGCCCGTGAAGGCGGCAAGACGCGTCAGGGCAAGCAATTCTTCGCCGACCTCGACACCAAGGCGCGGGAATTCGGCGAGGCCATCTCGGACGGCTATCGCAAGCGCGAGGCCGAGCTGCGGGACGCCATCGGCGACATCGCGTCGGACACCGAAGGCGCGATCGACAACCTCGCCAAGTAAGTGACATCCCATCTTTTCCGCTACAACGAACTACGGAACTAATGCAGACTGCTGAAATTCGCGGGCGCTGGCTCGACTTCTTCGCCGATCGCGGTCACACCGTCGTCCCCTCCGCCTCGTTGGTCAGCGACGACCCCACACTTCTCTTCACGGTGGCCGGGATGGTTCCGTTCGTCCCCTATCTGACCGGCCTCGTTCCGGCGCCGTACCCGCGGGCCACGAGCGTGCAGAAGTGCATCCGCACCAACGACATCGAAGAAGTCGGCAAGACGCCGCGTCACGGCACCTTCTTCCAGATGAACGGCAACTTCTCGTTCGGCGACTACTTCAAGGAACAGGCGATCGGCTACGCCTGGGAGCTGCTGACCGGCGCCGAGGCCGATGGCGGCTACGGTTTCGCCGAGAAGGATCTCTGGGTCACCGTCTACGAGGACGACGACGAGGCTTGCCGCTACTGGCGCGCCCTCGGCCTGCCCGAGCACCGCATCCAGCGCCTCGGCATGGACACCAACTACTGGTCGACCGGCCAGCCCGGGCCCGCCGGCCCCTGCTCCGAAATCTTCTTCGACCGCGGCCCGGCCTACGGCGTCGACGGCGGCCCGGCCACCGACGACGACCGCTACGTCGAAATCTGGAACCTCGTCTTCATGCAGTACCTCCGCGGCGAGGGCACCAGCAAGAACGACTTCGTCATCCTCGGCGATCTGCCGAAGAAGAACATCGACACCGGCATGGGCCTCGAGCGCGTCGCGTTCCTCAAGCAGGGCGTGCAGAACATGTACGAGATCGACCAGGTCCGCCCGGTACTCGACCGGGCCGCTGAACTGTCCGGCCGCCGCTACGGGGCTGACAATGACGACGACGTGCGGATGCGCATCGTCGCCGACCACGTGCGGTCGTCCCTGATGCTGATGAGCGACGGAGTGATGCCGTCCAACGAGGGTCGCGGGTACATCCTGCGCCGCCTGATGCGCCGCAGCGTGCGCGCCATGCGCCTCCTCGGCGTCGACGCCGCGACCTTCCCCGAATTGTTCCCGGCCTCGCGCGATGCCATGGCCGGCGCATACCCCGAGGTCAAGACCGACTACTCCCGGATCAGCCAGGCCGCCTACGCCGAAGAGGAGACGTTCCTGCGCACACTCGCCAGCGGCAGCGCCGTGCTGGACCTGGCCGTCGCGAAGACCAAGAAGGCGGACCGGGCCGTCCTACCGGGCGACACCGCGTTCCTCCTGCACGACACCTACGGTTTCCCGATCGAAATCACCCTCGAGATGGCCGAGGAGGCCGGGCTCAGCGTCAACCGCGAGGCCTTCGACACCCTCATGGCCAAGCAGCGGGCGATGGCCAAGGCCGACGCCAAAGCCAAGAAGACGCACCTCGCCGACCTGTCGGTCTACAGCGCCTTCCGGGCCGTCGGGGAGACCGTCTTCACGGGCTACGACGCCCTCCGCACCGAATCCAGCGTGCTGGGGATCATCGTCGACGGATTCTCCGTGGACCGCGCCGTTTCCGGCGAGATCGCCGAGGTCATCCTGGCCGAGACGGCCCTCTACGCGGAATCCGGCGGCCAGGAGGCGGACGCCGGCCTGATCGTGGGCATCGGCTACGAGCTCGAGGTGCTCGACGTGCAGAAGCCCGTCAAGGGACTGATCAGCCACAAGGTACAGGTTCGCTCCGGCGAGGTCGGCGTCGGGGAGGCTGCGACCAGCGTCGTCGACCCCGACTGGCGCCGCGGCGCCCGGCAGGCTCACTCCGGCACCCACGTGCTGCACGCAGCCCTGCGCCAGGTGCTCGGCCCGAACGCCCACCAGTCCGGTTCGTATAACAAGGCCGGCTTCTTCCGCCTCGACTTCTCCTGGAACCAGGCGCTGTCCCCGGCGACCCGCAGCGAGATCGAAGAGATCTCCAACAACGCCATCCGTGACAACCTGCCCGTGCTCACCCGTGAGCTGCCGCTGGCCGAGGCGAAGGCGCTGGGCGCGATGGCGCTGTTCAGTGAGAAGTACGGCGACCGTGTGCGCGTCGTCGACATCGGCGGCCCTTGGTCGCGCGAGCTGTGTGCTGGAACCCACGTCACCTCCAGCGCCGAGATCGGCATGATCAACCTCGTCAGCGAGGGTTCGGTCGGTTCCACCAACCGCCGCGTGGAATCGCTGGTCGGCCTCGAGGCCTTCCGCGACCTGGCCGCCGAGCGGGCTCTCGTCTCCCAGTTGACCGCGAACCTGAAGACGCCCCGGGAGCAGCTGCCGGAGCGGATCAACGAGCTGGTGCAGAACCTCAAGGCCGCCGAGAAGAAGATCGCGGCGTTCGAGGCTCGGGCCCTCTCCGACAAGGTACCGGCCCTCGTCGCGTCGGCCGCGCTGGCAGGGTCCGTCAGCGTCGTGGCCGAGCACATCGGAACGCTCCACTCCGCCGACGAACTGCGGATGCTGGTCACGGCCACCCGAACCCAGCTCGGCAGCACGCCGGCGGTCGTGGCCCTCGCTGCTGTTGTCGCCGACAAGCCCGTCGTCATCGTGGCCACCAACCCCGCGTCCCGGGAGGCCGGCCATCGGGCCGGCGCCCTGGCGAAGCAGATGGCCGGCATCCTCGGCGGCGGCGGCGGCGGCAAGGACGACCTCGCTCAGGGCGGCGGCACCGACACTGCTGCCATTCCGGATGCCCTCGCCGCCGTACGATCCGCCGTAGCAGGCTGATCCATGCGTCACGGTGTGCGGGTCGGAGTCGACGTCGGTAAAGCCCGGATCGGGCTGGCCCGCAGCGATTCCCATGGCATGCTGGCGACCCCGGTCGAGACCGTGAGCCGCGACCACACGGGCAGCTCTGACGTGGCCCGGATCGAGGCCGTGGTGGCCGACCTCGACGCCGTCGAGGTCGTGGTCGGGCTGCCGCTCGCCCTCTCCGGAAACAGAACCGCGTCAACGGACGATGCCGTCGGTTTTGCCGAGGTCCTGGCCCGGTCCCTGAGCGTGCCGGTGCGCCTGGTCGACGAGCGCCTGTCCACCGTGGCGGCGCAATCGGTTCTGCGCGCCGCGGGGCGGAAGGCCAAAACCCAGAAACCCGTGGTCGATCAAGTCGCCGCGGTCATCATCCTGCAGCACGCCCTCGACACCGAACGCGCCCTCGGCACACCCGCCGGCACCGCCGTCGATCCCGTGCCCGAACCGCGTTCAGCCGCGATCTCCCCAGCTGCCGCACCGAATGAAGGGCAGCCGACACGATGACACCCTCTCCCGCCGATGGCAGTGGACCTCCGAGCGACCCGAGCGACCCGAGCGTCCCGAACGTCCCGAACGTCCCGCTGGGCTCCAGCGACTCGCTGGGCTCGCGCCGGGCCATCCGCGAGTCAAGAGAAGACGGCACCCGGTCGAGTCGTCGCGCTCTGCTGGACTCCGCACCGGCGCCGCGGAAGAGGAAGCGAAGCCGTCGGAGGGTCTGGGGCTGCCTGATCGTCCTCCTGGTGATGGTGGGCCTGGCCGGCGCCGCCGCCTTCCTTCTCCAGGAACCGATCGGCACGGTGATCGCCATGGTCCAGGGACCGGCGGACTACGACGGCTCCGGAGACGACGAGGTCGTCGTGATGATCCACGACGGCGAAACGGGTCAGGACATCGCGAACTCCCTGGTCGCCCAGGACGTGGTGAAGAGTTACGACGCGTTCTACGAGCTGCTCCGCGCGGAGGCCCCGGAACCGGTGTTCCAGCCCGGCGCCTACCGCCTGGCGAGCCAGATGAGCGCCCGCGCCGCCCTCGACGCCCTGCTCGACCCGGACAGCAAGCTCGAACAGACCGTGGTGATTCCCGAGGGGACCACGACCGTGTCGGTGCTCCAGCTGATCAGCGAGGGCACCAGCATCTCCCTGGCCGATCTCGAGGCCGCGGCCGCCGACGTCGGGCCCTTCGGTCTGCCGAGCGCGGCCACCACCCTCGAAGGGTTCCTGTTCCCGGCCACTTACACGTTCCCGCCGGAGACCACGGCGACCGAGGCCATCCGCACGCTCGTCGACCGCCAGTTCGAGGCGCTTGACGCGGCCGGCGTCGCACCCGAGAACCGCTGGAAGACCATCGTTCTCGCGGCCTTGATCCAGCGTGAGGCGGGGCTCACGGAGGACTTCTACCGGGTTTCCCGCGTCTTCCTCAACCGGCTCGACCCGGCGCAGTGGCCGAGTGGACTCATGCAGTCAGACGCGACCGTGGCCTACGGCACCGGGGCGACGGATCGGGTGAAGACGACGGATGCCGAGCGCGCCGACGCCGGGAACCCCTACAACACCTACGTGCACCCCGGGCTCCCCGCGGGACCGATTTCGAACCCCGGCGACGTCGCGATCGACGCCGCAGTGAACGCGGCCGACGGCAGCTGGTTGTACTTCGTGTCCTGGAACCTCGACACGGGTGAGACTATCTTCTCGACCACGATCGAGGAGCACGACGCCGCGGTCGACAAATGGCTGGCCTGGATGGCCGAACACCCCGAATACGGCTGAGTGCACCGAGTACCGCCGAAAGCCCCGAAGAGGACTGGGACCCGACACATGACTGAACCCGGAGCATCCACTCGGCACCTCGCGGTGCTGGGTGCGCCCATCGAGCACTCCCTCTCACCGGCCCTGCACCGCGCGGCCTATCAGGTGCTCGGCCTCGACTGGCGGTACGACGCCGTGCGGGTTCCGGCCGGCGGACTGCCGGACTTCCTCGCCTCCCTGGACTCCGACTGGCTCGGCCTCTCCCTCACGATGCCCCTCAAACACGAGATCCAAGCGCAGCTCGACGGCATCGACCGGGTCGCCGCCCAGACCGGCTCCGTCAACACGGTGCTAATCGGCGAGGCCGACGGCCGGCGCACGTTGCAGGGGTTCAACACGGATGTCACCGGCCTGGTTCGCGCCCTCGCCGACGCCGGGGTGCGGCGCGCGCCGCACGTGAGCCTGCTCGGCGCCGGCGCCACCGCGGCATCGGCCCTGGTCGCCGCGGCCGAACTCGGTGCGGAGCTGGTCGACGTGCTCGTGCGCACCCCGGCGAAGGCGGCCGATTTGGTCGAACTCGGCCGGAGCATCGGGGTGGTCGTCACGGTCTACCCGCTGAGCGACCTGCCCGACCCGGCGCGCGTTTGCGAACTGGTTATCAGCACCCTGCCCGGGGGCAGCGACCCGGGCGCCGAGTTCCCGGCCGGTCTGCGCCGCCGGGCGCTCCTCTTCGACGTGAGCTATTCCCCCTGGCCCAGCGCCCTCGCCCGGTCCTGGTCGTCGGCGGGCGGCACCGCGGTGTCCGGCGAGGGGATGCTGCTGCACCAGGCCCTGATCCAGGTGCGGATCTTCGTCTCGGGAGACCCGTTCGAGCCCCTGCCGGACGAGGACAGGGTGCTGGACGCCATGCGCGGTGCCCTGACCCGACGGGCTGTGACAGGATAGTGGTCATGCTTCGTTGGCTCACTGCCGGAGAGTCCCACGGCCCCGAACTCATCGCCATTGTCGAGGGTCTGCCCGCTGGAATCCCGGTCACTCTAGATGCGATCCGCCTCGATCTCGCGCGCCGCAAACTCGGTTACGGCCGAGGCGCGCGACAGAAGTTCGAACAGGACGAACTGAACATCTCCGGCGGCGTGCGCCACGGCCTCACCATGGGTGGTCCAGTCGCCCTGCGGATCGGAAACACCGAATGGCCCAAGTGGGCCGAGGTGATGAGCCCCGAACCGGTGGAAACCACCTCGGTGCGGGGCCGCGGCGCACCGCTGACCCGTCCGCGTCCCGGACACGCCGACCTGGTCGGCATGCAGAAGTACGGCTTCGACGAGGCCCGGCCGGTTCTGGAGCGCGCCAGCGCCCGCGAAACTGCGGCCCGCGTCGCTCTCGGCGCCGTCGCCCGGTCGTTCCTGGCCGAGCTCGGCATCACCCTGGTCAGCCACACCCTGTCGATCGGGCCGGTCCGGGTGCCCGACGACGCTCGGCTTCCCGAGCCCGGCGACGTCGACGCCCTCGACGCCGACCCGCTGCGCTGCTTCGACGCCGCCACCTCCGCCCTGATGGTGGCCGAGGTCGACCTGGCTCACAAGGAAGGCGACACTCTCGGCGGCGTCGTCGAGGTGCTGGCCTACAACCTTCCCCCGGGACTGGGTTCGTTCGTGCACTGGGACCGCCGCCTCGATTCACAGCTGGCGGCCGCCCTGATGGGCATCCAGGCCATCAAGGGCGTCGAGGTCGGCGACGGTTTCCTCACCACCACCCGGCGCGGCTCCCAGGCGCACGACGAGCTCGTGCAGGCCGACGGCCGAATCCAGCGGGTCAGTGACCGGGCCGGCGGCACCGAAGGCGGCATGAGCACCGGTACCGTCCTGCGCGTGCGCGCCGGGATGAAGCCCATCTCCACCATCCCGCGTGCCCTCCGCACGGTCGACGTGGCCACCAGTGAGGCCGCCCCCGCGCACCACCAGCGGTCGGACGTCTGTGCTGTGCCGGCCGCCGGCGTGGTCGCCGAGGCCATGGTCGCCCTGGTGCTCGCGAACTCGGTCCTCGAGAAGTTCGGCGGCGACGGGATCGCAGAGACGCGCCGCAACCTGGACTCCTACCTGGCCGACATGCCGGCGAACCTCCGGACGGGCGCGTCCAGCGACGCCTCCCTCTAAAGCCGCCGAAGACCTCTGATGGCCGCACCGACGCATCCGATCCTGCCGCTCGTCTTCATCGGTCCCATGGCCGCCGGCAAGACCAAGATCGGCCGACGTGTGGCGAAGGCCCTCGACGTGCCGTTCATCGACACCGACCACCGCATCGTCGACCTGCACGGGCCGATCACGGACATCTTCGAGCAGCACGGCGAGGAGCACTTCCGGGCGCTCGAACGCCAGGCCGTGGCCCTCGCCCTCACCGAGCAGGCCGTGGTCTCGCTCGGCGGGGGAGCCGTGCTCGACGGGGAGACCCAGGCCGACCTCGCGGAATGCTCCGTGGTGTACCTGAGCGTGTCCGCTCGCGCCGTCGGGGCACGCATCGGCGGAGCCAAACGGCCGCTGCTGAAGGGCGGTATCGCCGACTGGAAGCGCATCTACGCGGAGCGGCGCCCGATCTATGAGTCGCTGGCCGGCATCCGTTTCGACACCTCGCACCGTCCCCTGGACGCCATCGCTGATGACGTCGTGAAATGGACCAAGAAAAGATCATGACCGGAGCACCTGTGCCTGATTCCACCGAGCCCACCATTGAGCCCGCCACGAAGCCCACTACCACCGAGCCCGCCACCACCGAGCCCACCACCACTGAGCCCAGCACCACCGTGATCACGGTCGCGGGCGTCGACAGCTACCCCGTGCTGATCGGGCGCGGCCTCGTCGACGACGTCGTCGAACAGCTCGGCCCGACGGTGGCGAAGGTGCTCATCGTGCACACGTCCCACCTGGGGGCCCGCGCCGTCGCCCTGCGTGAAAGCCTGCTGGGCAGATTCGAGGTGCTGATCGCCGAGGTGCCCGACGCCGAGGCCGCGAAGCGCGTCGAGGTGGCCGCGTTCTGCTGGCAGGTCATGGGCCAGGCCGACTTCAGCCGCACGGATGCCGTGATCGGCTTCGGCGGCGGCGCCGTCACCGACCTGGCGGGCTTCGTCGCAGCAACCTGGCTCCGCGGGGTGCGACTCGTGCAGATCCCGACCAGCGTGCTCGGCATGGTGGACGCGGCCGTCGGCGGCAAGAACGGCATCAATACCGCCGAGGGCAAGAACCTCGTCGGAACCTTCTACGCGCCCGCCGCCGTCATCTGCGACCTGGACGTGCTCGACGACCTGCCGCGTAACGAGATCCTGGCCGGCTTCGCCGAGATCGTGAAGGCGGGCTTCATCCAGCTGCCCGAGATCCTCGACATCGTCGAAGCGGATGTCGCGGCCGTCACCGACCCGCACACCCCGCAGTTCCGGCGCGTGCTCGAACTCGCGATCGGGATGAAGGCCCGGGTCGTCGGGGAGGACTTCAAGGAGTCCGGCCTGCGCGAGATCCTGAACTACGGGCACACCCTCGGCCACGCGGTCGAGCACGCCGAACGCTACGGCTGGCGCCACGGGGCCGCCGTCGCCGTCGGCATGATGTTCGCGGCCGAGGTCGCCCGGCTGAGCGGCCGGCTCTCGGATGAGGCCGTCGACCGGCACCGCAGCATCCTCGAATCGCTTACCCTGCCGACCACCTATCCGGTCGGCCGCTGGAGCACCCTGCTCGCCACGATGCAGCGCGACAAGAAGACCCGCAGCGGCATGCTGCGGTTCATCGTGCTCGACGATATCGGTAAGCCGACGGTGCTCGAAGGACCGGACTCGTCGTTGCTTTTCGCCGCCTATCAGGAGATCGGCTCCTAACCGATCGCGCCGCAGCGGGGGGCTTAGGCTGATCCCCAGGCCGGGCACCCGGTCGCCCCTGACCAGAGCTGTTCGGAGGTTTCATGACGAGTCCGTGGATCGTCCGGTCGGCCGGTGATACCGGGAGTGGCTCCTTCGCGAACCTGGCGGCTGCCCACGAGGCCGCCGTCACGGAACGCTTCATCGGTCCGGGCGTGCGCAAACTGGTGCAGGAGTCCTGGCAACGGTCGCTCTCTCTCAGCCTCGATCCGCTCCGGCTCGCCCCGGAACACGAACTCAGCTCCGACGAGTTGCGCGAGTTGCGCGACCGGCATCCGCTGGCCGCCGTGCTCCCCGTGGTGCATAACCTGCTCATCCGGCATGCCTTCCACTCCGGCCTGATCGTGGCCATCGGTGACGAGTTCGGCCGCCTGCTCTGGATCGACGGTGACCGAAGCGTGCGGAGCAAGGCGGAGGGGATGCTGTTCGTCGAGGGGTCGGACTGGTCCGAGCGTCGGGTCGGCACGAGCGCGCCAGGCACGGCACTGGCCCTCGACCACGGAATCCAGATTCAGCGAGCCGAGCATTTCAACCAGCTGGCACATCCGTGGAGCTGCACGGCCGTGCCCATCCACGACCCGCATTCCGGCTCCATCCTCGGCGTCATCGACATCACCGGCGGCGACGAGGCCGTGGCCCCGCAGACCCTCCCGCTCGTGGAGGCGGCCGTCGCGGCCCTCCTGGAGGCGGAGCTGCGCATCCAGCGGCTGAGCGCCGCCTCTACTCCGCCCACGGTGGCCCGATTCTTCGGATCGGCGCCGCAGACCACTTTGGTGCGGTCGTCGCCGGCCCGGTTGGAGGTGCTCGGCCGAGACCACGGCCAGCTCGACTACGCCGACGGCCCGGTCGAGATCAGCCCCCGGCACGCCGAGATCCTCGCCCTGCTGGCGTGGAACCGGGCGGGCTCTCCGCCGACCGTTTGTCGCTGCTGCTCACCGACCAGGCCAACGCGGTCGACGGCCGAGCTGCAGCCCGACGGCTCCGCGACCGGTGCCCGCAATTTCCCGCAACGTTGAAGCAACATTCTCCTTCTTAGGCTCAAGGCCAGGTCCGCGTCCCGCGGTTCCACCCGACAACGTCGTCGACGAGGAGACATCATGACCGTCTATTCCAACCCCGGAACACCGGGCGACCTAGTGACCTTCAAGCCCCGCTACGAGAACTGGATCGGCGGCGAGTGGGTCAAGCCCGTCAAGGGCCAGTACTTCGAGGACATCTCGCCCGTCAACGGAAAGCCGTTCGCCGAGGTGGCCCGCGGCACCGCGGAGGACATCGAACTGGCACTCGATGCCGCGCACCGGGCCGCACCGGCGTGGGGGAAGACGTCATCGACCGAACGCGCCGCCGTGCTCAACTCGATCGCCGACATCATCGACGCGAACCTCGAACTGCTCAGCGTCGCCGAGACCTGGGAGAACGGCAAGCCGGTCCGCGAAACGCTGAACGCGGACATCCCACTCTGCTCCGACCACTTCCGCTATTTCGCCTCCGCGATCCGGGCCCAGGACGGCGACCACGCCGAACTGGGCGGGGACATGGTCTCCTACCAGTTCCACGAACCGCTCGGCGTCGTCGGGCAGATCATCCCGTGGAACTTCCCGCTGCTGATGGCCGTCTGGAAGCTGGCCCCGGCCCTGGCCGCCGGCAACGCGATCGTTCTGAAGCCGGCCGAACAGAGCGCCCCGCGGCGTGCGATTCCTGCTGCGCTCCCGACTGATGGAGTCGTTCGAGTAGCCTCTCCTCCACCGATCCCTCCCGGACACCGCCCTGTGCACGGCGGCCGCAACGGATGCCCGCACGGCCAGTCTGGGTCGCATGACTTCCCCACTTCGCGTCGAAGACGCTCCCCCCGTGACCACGACCGTCGAGGCGCGAGAACGCGTGGCCGATCTCATCGGTTACGCGATCAGCCGTCAGCTCTGGTTCATCCTGCTCGACGCCCGGGGTCGGCAGATCCCCCTGCTGATTCCCGTCGACGACATCCCGCTCCGTCCTGAACCCGGCGGCGCGGCCGTCTTCGCCGCCGCGGTCAACCGGCTCCTCTCCGTGCACGGGCCGGGTGGCAGCGTCATCCTCACCCTCGAACGCCCGGGCACCCAGGGGCTGACGGCACCCGACCAGGCCTGGGCCCGGGAACTCTCCGCCTCCTTCGGCAAGCTGGTGCGCATCACGGGCATGTTCGTCGCCCACGACGAGGGTGTCTGCGAACTCGTGGCGCCGGTCGGGTGAGCGGTGGCAGACTGGCACGATGATGGTCGACTATGAGTGCTTGATCGCCGGTGCCCCGTCGGTCGGCGTTCGGCTGAGCGGGAGGCCGGCGGATGCCTGAGCGCACCCTGATCCTGTTGCGGCACGCCAAATCGGACTGGTCGGGCGGGCAGGCCGACGTCGACCGCCCGCTGGCGGAACGCGGGGTGCGCCAGGCGCCGCGCACCGGGGAGTGGCTGGCCCACAGCGGCTACGCGATCGATCTCGCGGTCGTGTCCCCGGCGGAGCGCGCGCGGGCCACCTGGGACCTCGTCGCGGCCGAGTTCGACAGCGCCCCGCCGATCCATGTCGACGAAGCCGTCTATGCCGCCTCTGGCGGCGAACTGAAGGGCGTCGTCCGTGCGCTGCCGGACACGGTGCACGTCGTCGTCCTGGTGGGTCACAATCCAGGACTCGAGGATCTGGCCGGCGATCTCGCCGGCAGACCCGTGCCGCTGCCGACCTCGGCCGTCGCCGTGATCGGGTGGGAGGGTCCCTGGTTGCGAGCCGGCCGCACCCCGTTCGCCCTCCTGGCCCAGGGCCGGCCGCCCCAGGGGGAAGTCCCGCCTCCCTAGCGCACCGGGTGTCGCTCCGGCCTTCACGCATCCGGAGCCGTTTTCCTGGCCCGTCGGGAGGCCTTCCTGGCGGCGCTCTCTGAGGCCATGAGCGCGCGGGTGGCCGTGACGTCGCCGAGCAGGAGACGTAACCAGCGCGCGGCCGGATCGGAATCGACGAGGAGCATTCGCATCAGTAGGGTGAGCGGGGTCGCGAGGAGTGCGCCGATTGGCCCGATGATCGCCGACCAGACCAGCAGGGACACGAAGGTGATCGTCTGGCTGAGGGCGACCGCGTTGCTGACCAGTCGTGATTGGATCGCACCCTGCACGATGGCGTTGACGAGAGTGTAGACGATTACGACGGCGATAGCCGTCTCCCAACCGCCCTCGAGGAATCCGAAGGTGACCGGCGGGATGAGTGCGACGAGGTAGCCGAGGTTCGGAATGAAGCTGCCCAGGAACGAGAGCACACCCCAGAGGAACGCTCCCGGCACGCTCAGGAGCACCAGGGCGAGGCTGTTGAGCGCACCCTGCACCACACCGAGCACCGTGGTCGTGACCATGTAGCGGCGCACGTTCGAGCCGTAGGTCCGGAGCGCATCGACCAGGCTCGGTCGGGCCGGCTCGAGCTCGCGCAGCAGCGTGTGCAGATAGCTGGCATCCATCGCCATCAGCAGCAGCGTGGTGACGATGACCACCAGCGTGCCGGTGAGACCGGCAACGTTCCCGAGCAGGTTCGTCACGAACGCGGCGATGCGCTCCGGATCGAATCCCGAGACGATCGTCTGCACCTGCTCGGTACCGACGCCGAAATTCGTCAGCACGACTCCCAGCGCCGCGGCCATCTCGGCCAGCTCCGTACTGTACTGGTTCAGCAGGGTCGGGAACTGCGCGAGGGCCAGCAGCAGCGCCACCATGAACCCGCCGAGATCGAGGAACACCGCGGCGGCGACCGAACCCGTGGCCAGCCCGCGAGGCACACCGCGTCGTTCCAGGGCGTTGCGGAGCGGATGGACGCAGATTGTGAGGATCAGGGCCAGTAACACGGGGGCCGCAATGGAACGGATGGCGGCCAGGCCGAATGCGACGACCGTCGCGCCGGCCAGGCCGATCAGGATGGCGTCACCCCGAGGCAGACCCCTGGGCGGGGCCAGGTTCGGGGCGGGGATCACGGTTGCACCGGAGCCGGGGGCGGAGCCGGGGGCCGGAACCGCGCCGACGGTTCCCAATGATCCTGCGCGGGGGGGCTTTCGTCGTTGCCACCGCATGGGGTTCCCCATCCTGATCGGGTCATCCGGCTCATCCGGCGGGTTTGCCCCGAATGTAGACCCGCGCGGCCCGGCCGGATACGACTGACGAATTCGACGGAGATTTTGAGCCATCCGGCGTGTGCGGACCGATTTCGGGTGCGTACGGCCAAAATCTCCGTCGAATTCGTTCGGGACTGGGGGAGTGCGGGCAGGGGGAGTGAGGCCGGGATATGCGTGCAGGAACTGGGGGACTGGGCGCGGGGACGGGCAGGGACGCGGGTTACAGGCCGAGCCAGGACCAGTGGCTGAGCGGCCAGTTGATCACGAACGCCCGGCCGACCACATTGTCGACGGGAACGAATCCGTGGCCGGGCGTGTCCGAGTGCAGCCGGCTGTCGGCCGAGTTGTAGCGGTTGTCACCCTCGACCCAGAGAGACCCTGCGGGCACGGTCACGGAGAAATCGGACTCGGACGTGCGGGCGACACCCGGCGGTAACTTGAGGTAGGGCTCGCTGATCGGTTCGCCGTTGACGGTGGTGCGGCCCGAGGGGTCGCAACAGGCCACCTCATCGCCCGGAAGCCCGATGACGCGTTTGACGAGGTGGTCTCCGGATTCCGAAGCCTCGAGGCCCGCCTGAGCGGAGAGCCACTGGATGCCGTCGGCGACGGGGTTCCCTGCCTCGAGCGGGGCCGATCCGGCCGGCCCCAGCCACCCGCCGGGGTCGACGAACACGACGATGTCGCCGTGACCGACGTCGACCACGTTTGGGACGAGCTGGTTGACGATGATGCGATCGTTGATCTGCAGGGTGTTCTGCATCGATCCGGTTGGAATGTAAAACGACCGGACCAGGAATGCCTTGGTCAGGAACGAAACGACGAGGGCGATCGCGAAGATGACGACCAGGTTGCGGAGCACCCGGCGCCACCGGCGTGTGGAACCGTCGGCGCCGCCCGCGGCGTTGCCGCGTCGGTCGTCCCGAGGCCGTCGCCCCGCGATCTCGAAATCTGTCACTGTGTCCCCTGACGTGATGCGTGATGCGTGATGCGTGATGGTGCACTTCGACCGATACGGGGCGACTTCAGGGCCTGGGCAGGCACAGCAAGGATGCACCCGGCGGCCGATTCCTGCCAGAGCGGAGCAGATCTCACTGGGTCACCGGACTGCGGCCTTCGGCTCTGCCGACAACGAACTCGGCTCTCCGACAACGAAATCGGCTCTCCGACAACGAACTCGGCTCTGCCGACAACGAACTCGGCTCTGCCGAGAACGAACTCGGCTCCGACGCATGATCGGTCGAGTGCTGCACGCCAAAATCCCCATCGACGACTCCACCCGAGCCGGCGCGTTCCATCGCGCGGTGTCCGGCTGGGAGGGCACGCAGTGGGGACCGTCCGTCCGCCGGACGCTCTCCGGCGACGAACCGGGTCCCGGTGCGGAGGGTGGCGTGACAATTTGCTCCGTGACGCCCGAGGGAGTCGTCAGCTACGTCGACGACATCGACGAGGCCCTGTCAAGGGTTGTCGAGGCCGGGGGCGCGCCGGTGACCGACCGGATGCCCATTCCGACCAGGGGCTGGATGGCCCACCTCCGCGATTCCGAGGGAGATCTGATCGGCCTGTCCCAGGCGAACACCGCAGCGGGGATGCCCGCAGCCCTGGGCGAGGCCTGAGCCGCGGTTGTCACCGCCGCGGATATCGTCGGCTGGGGCTCAGTCCGTGGGGCGGCTGCGCGGGCTGACGTTGGAGCGCAGAGACTCGACCTGCTCCCGGGCCTCGTCTTCCGTGCGGTACGTGTCTGGCGACGGAATATTCTGCCCGTTGTCCGCCGAGAAACAGAACCGGTAGCCGCCCGACGGGTCCTGATAGATTTCGAATTTTCCGGCCATGTCACACCCTCGTCCTTGGCCTGGTACCGGCCAAACAACCGGCCTCGTCACCCTACCGCCACGGCTCCGAGTCGGATAGGGGGGCCGCGGTGAGCGGCAGCCCGATCTCGCTGGGCACGGGTCCCGCACAGACTTCGCGGCTTATGATTGACAAAGATCTACGACCCGATGGGAACCCTTTTCGCATGATTGCGCGCGCACCATTCTTTGTTCGCAATCGGGTCGACGGCACCGACGGGGCTCTCGCCGGCCGGGCCGACGGCGCGGGCATCCGTGACACGGTCACGCGGTACTATTCGCTGACCAAGCCTGGTGTGCTGTACGGCAACGCCCTGACGGCCGCGGCCGGCTTCCTGCTCGCGGCCCGAGGTCAGGTCGACCTCGCCTTGTTCGCGGCGCTGTGCGTGGGAACCACACTCGTGATCGCCTCGGCCACCGTGCTCAACAATGTGCTCGACCGTGATATCGACACGGTCATGGAACGCACCAAGAAGCGTGCCACCGTGACCGGCCGCATCGGCGTGCGCAACGCGGTGATCTTCTCGAGCCTGATGTTCGTCCTCGGCATGGCCATCCTGATCGCCTGGACGAACTGGCTCGTCGTCGCCGTCGGACTGGGCGGGTTCCTCGTCTATGTGGTGCTCTACGGCATGCTGTCCAAGCGCATGTCGATCCACGGCACCCTGGTCGGAAGCGTCTCGGGCGCCGCGCCCATCCTGGCCGGTTACGTCGCCGTCACCGGCGCGATCGACATCGGGGCCGTGCTCGCCTTCCTGGCCGTGTTCCTCTGGCAGATGCCCGAGTTCTACTCCATCGCCATCTACCGCCACGACGAGTACGCCCGCGCGGGCGTGCCCGTCATCTCCGTGGTGCGCGGCATCCCGAACACCACGGTGCAGATCCTCGTCTACACGGTGGGATTCGTCGTATCGACCCTGCTCCTGTCGGTGTTCGGCTACGTGGGCTACGTCTACACGGCGGTCATGGGCGTGCTCGGCGCCTACTGGATCTGGCTCGGCCTCGTCGGCCTGCGCGCCACCGATCCCTCCGCCTGGGCCAGACGGATGTTCCGCTACTCCCTGGTCATGATCCTGGTCTACTGCGTGATGATCTCGGTCGGGCCGATCCTGCCCTGATCCTGCCCTGATCCTGTCCCGGTCCGGCCTCGGTCCGGCCTCGGTCCTGTCCCGGTCCGCCCTGGCCCGGCCCGGGCGGTGGGCGCCCGCCGGTGGGCACGCACTCCCTTAGGCTGTGTGCATGAGTACAGTCCTCGTTCTGAACGGCCCGAACCTGGGGCGGCTCGGCAGCCGCGAACCCGACGTCTACGGCTCGGCCGACCTCGACCAGTTGCGTTCAACGCTGGCGCAGGCCGCCCCGGCTGGGATGACGGTCGACGTGCGCCAGACGGATGACGAGGCCGAACTCATCCACTGGTTGTACGAGGCCGTCGACGAGCGCATCCCGGTCATCCTGAACCCGGCGGCGTTCACGCACTACAGCTACGCGCTTCGGGATGCCGCCGCTCTCGTGACCAAGGCCGGTGTCACCCTGGTCGAGGTGCACCTGTCCAACCCGCACGCCCGGGAGACGTTCCGGCACACGAGCGTCGTCAGCGCCGTGGCCACCGGAGTGATCGCCGGCTTCGGCTTCGACTCCTACCGCCTGGCCCTGGACTTCATCGCCCGATCGGTGCCGCGGGTCTCCTGACCGGCCTGCTCCCCGCGCCTTTGGTGCACGGGCTGCGGGGCAACTACACTCGTTCAAGGCCGATTCGGCCGCGCACCTTCCTAATTGAACCAAGTGAACGGAACACCTTTTCATGGCATCAACCGCCGATATCCGAAATGGCGTCGTACTCAACATCGATGGCCAGCTGTGGGCAGTCACCGATTTCCAGCACGTCAAGCCGGGCAAGGGCGGCGCCTTCGTCCGCACCAAGCTGAAGAACGTCGTGACGGGCAAGACCGTCGACCGCACCTTCAACGCGGGCGCGAAGATCGAAACCGAGAACGTCGACCGCCAGGACTTCCAGTACCTGTACGCCGACGGTGACTCCTACGTCTTCATGGACGTGTCCGATTTCGATCAGCTGCACGTGCCGGCGGTCGTCGTGGGCGATGCGGTCAACTTCATGCTCGAGAACCAGAACGTGACGATCGCCCTGCACAACGGCAACCCGCTCTACGTCGAGCTGCCGGCATCCGTCGTGCTCGAGATCACGTACACCGAGCCGGGCCTCCAGGGTGACCGGTCGACGGGCGGCACCAAGCCGGCCACCGTCGAAACGGGCTTCCAGATCCAGGTTCCGCTGTTCCTCGAGCAGGGCACCCGCGTCAAGGTCGACACCCGCACCGGGGACTACCTGGGCCGCGTCAACTAGTGAGCGCTCGGACCAAGGCGCGCAAGCGCGCGATCGACATCCTGTACGCCGCCGACGTGCGGCAGAGCACCATCCCGGAGTCGCTCGCCCTCGAGGCGCAGCGCGCCGCGAGCGAGCCGGCCCGGATGGCCTCATGGCTCTACGCCCGGGACATCATCGACGGCGTGGTCGACCACCGCGAGGAGATCGACGAGCTCATCGAGACGTACTCGCAGGGCTGGACACTGGCGCGCATGCCCATCGTCGACCGCGCCATCCTGCGCATCGGCATCTGGGAGATCCTCTTCAACGACGCTGTTCCGCACGCCGTCGCCATCGACGAGGCGGTCGAGGCCGCCAAGATCCTGTCGACGGATGACTCGGCCGGCTTCGTGAACGGACTCCTCGGGCGCATCGCCCAAACCGCACCATCCGCGTAGTCCGTTCTGCCAGGGGGAACGTATGACCAGCACCGAGCCCGAACCGACCCGCGCCCCGGAGCCGTATTCGCCGGCCTACGGGCACCCGCCGTTCCCGGCGGCGCCGAAGACGAACACCCTGGCGATCATCTCGCTGGTGTCCGCCTTCTTCGTCTCCCTGGTCGCCGTGATCACCGGGCACCTCGCCCTCGGGCAGATCAGACGCACGAATGAAGGCGGCCGGGGGCTGGCGATCGCCGGGCTCGTGCTCGGCTATGTGGGCGTCGTGACCACCACCCTCGCGATCGTGCTGGCCATCGTCTTCGCGGCGACGGTGATCCCCCTGATCCTGTCGGTTGTGGGCGGCAACGCGGCCGGCCTGCCGTCCCTCTCCGCCACGAACGAGCCCGAGACGGACGAGCCGACCGGGGATGCGCCGCAGCAGGCCCTGCCCACCGGAACCGTCGGCGCGGCCCATTTCGACGACGGCTACCTCTCGGTCGGCACCGGAGCCCAGGTCGTCGACGTCTATTTCGACCCGATGTGCCCCTACTGCCGCCAGTTCGAGGAAACGAACGGTGGGCAACTGGCCGCCCTCGTCACCGACGGGAGTATCACCCTGCGGCTGCACTCGCTCACCTTCCTCGACCGGGTGTCGCAGGGAACGGCCTACTCGACCCGGGCATCCGCCGCGCTGACCTGCCAGGCCACCCTCAACCCGGAGCGCCTGCTCGCCTACCAGGCTGCCCTCTTCGCCAACCAACCGGCCGAGGACACCGCCGGTCGGAGCGACGCCGAACTCGCCGGCCTCGTCGAGAGCCCCGCCGATATCAGTGCGTGCCTCGCGGCCGGTGAGTACCAGGGCTGGTCTCAGGCGAACACCGAACAGGCCTTGAACGGCCCGATCGAGGATGCCGACATCACTCGGATCCAGGGCACGCCGACCGTGCTCGTGAACGGCAGCGTCTACGCCGGCGGGCTGACCGACCCGGTCGAGTTCCGGGACTTCCTCACGGCCGGCTCAGTCGGCTGAGTCGTTCCGTCGGCCGGGCTTCCGGGCCAGGTCAGGCTCGGGGGAGCCCTGCCAGGTGCTAGAGTGAAGTCCGGAAATGACATCCTTTAACAACCGTCCGGTGAGGCGGGGAAGGAGGTCGGGTTGATGGCACGCACCGTGTTGAACCAGGCTGATATTGCTCGAGCGTTGATTCGAATCTCCCACGAGATCCTGGAGTCCAATCGAGGCGCCGAGAACCTCGTGATCCTTGGCATCCCCACCCGCGGGGTCGTTTTGGCCCGCCGCATCGCCGAGGCCATCGCGCGCATCGAGCCCACCGCGACGGATGTCCGGGTCGGCTCCCTCGACGTCACCATGTACCGCGACGACCTCGGCCACACCCGCACCCGCACACCGTCCCGCACCCTGGTGCCCGGCAGCATCGACGGCGTCACGGTCGTGCTCGTCGACGACGTGCTCTACTCGGGCCGCACCATCCGCGCCGCCCTGGACGCCCTCGGCGACCACGGGCGGCCGAAAATCGTGCGCCTGGCGGTCCTCGTGGACCGCGGCCACCGTGAACTGCCGATCCGGGCCGACTTCGTGGGCAAGAACCTGCCGAGCTCGACCGCAGAACGCATCAACCTGCACCTGCTCGAGGTCGACGGGGACGAATTCGTCAGCATCGACGGCGGGCCTGTCGACGGCGGAGACACGGAGGGCGCGTCATGAGGCACCTCCTGTCGACCAAGGGCATGAGCCGCGACGAGGCGATCCTGCTGCTCGACATCGCCGAGGACATGGCGGATGTCGCCGACCGTGAGGTGAAGAAGCTCCCCACCCTGCGTGGCAAGACCGTGGTCAACCTGTTCTTCGAGGACTCGACCCGCACCCGGATCTCCTTCGAGGCCGCCGCGAAGCGGCTCAGCGCCGACGTGATCAACTTCAGTGCCAAGGGCTCGAGCGTGTCCAAGGGCGAAAGCCTCAAGGACACCGCCCAGACCCTCGCCGCGATGGGCGCCGACGGGGTCGTCATCCGGCACCCGGCCTCCGGCGCCCCGCACGTGCTCGCCGAGAGCGGCTGGATCGACGCGGGCATCATCAACGCGGGCGACGGCACCCACGAGCATCCGACCCAGGCCCTGTTGGACGCGTTCACCATCCGTCGCCGCCTGCACGGGGGTGCTGCGCGCGGCAAGGGCCTGGACGGGGTCACGGTCACCATCGTCGGTGACATCCTGCACTCGCGGGTGGCCCGCTCGAACCTGTGGCTGCTCACCACGCTCGGGGCGCACGTGAGCCTGGTCGCTCCGCCCACCCTGCTGCCGATGGACATGAGCGGCTGGCCGGCCGAGTCCGGCTTCGACCTGGACGCGGCCATCGACGCCGGACCCGACGTGGTGATGATGCTGCGCATCCAGCAGGAACGAATGAACGCCGCCTTCTTCCCGAACAGCCGCGAGTACTCGCGCCGTTGGGGGCTGGACGACGAGCGGTTCGGTCGCCTGGCCCGGACTACCATTGTGATGCACCCCGGCCCCATGAATCGCGGCCTGGAAATATCTTCAGCGGCGGCCGATTCGGCCGGTTCAACCGTGCGCGAACAGGTCGCCAACGGAGTTTCAGTGCGGATGGCGGCACTGTACCTGCTGCTGTCCGGCGATCGGGAGGAGTCATAGATGTCCAGCGACACCGCTGCCAGCACGCCGTATCTGATCCGGGGCGCGACGCTCGCGGACGGCACCCGCACCGACTTCGTCCTCGCCGACGGCCGGATCGCGGAAATCGGCTCCGGCCTCTCCCGCGCCGGGGCGAGCATCGTCGACGCGGCCGGTCTGATCATCCTGCCCGGCCTGGTCGACCTGCACACGCACCTGCGCGAGCCGGGCTTCGAACAGAGCGAGACCATCCTGACCGGCAGCCAGGCGGCGGCCGTCGGCGGCTTCACCAGCGTGTTCGCGATGGCCAACACCTCACCGGTTCAGGACACCGCCGGCGTCGTCGACCAGGTGCTCGCCCTCGGTGAGCGGGCCGGTTACGTCACCGTGCAGCCGATCGGCGCCGTCACGGTCGGACTCGCGGGGGAGCGCCTGGCCGAGCTGGGCGCCATGGCCACCAGCCGCGCCCGGGTTCGGGTCTTCTCCGACGACGGTTTCTGCGTCTCCGACCCGCTGCTGATGCGCCGGGCCCTCGAGTACGTCAAGGCGTTCGACGGCGTCGTCGCCCAGCACTCCCAGGAACCGCGCCTGACCGAGAAGGCCCAGATGAACGAGGGTGCCCTTTCCAGCGAGCTGGGGATGGTCGGCTGGCCCGCAGTGGCCGAAGAGTCGATCATCGCCCGCGACGTGCTGCTGGCCGAGCACGTCGGGTCCCGCCTGCACGTCTGCCACGTGTCGACGGCCGGCTCGGTCGACGTCATCCGCTGGGCCAAGGCCCGCGGCATCCAGGTGACCGCCGAGGCCACCCCGCACCACCTGCTGCTCACCGAAGACCTGGTCGTCGGTTACGACGCCCGGTTCAAGGTCAACCCGCCGCTGCGCCGCCGCGAAGACGTCGAAGCCCTGCGCGCCGGCCTGGCCGACGGCACCATCGACATCGTCGCCACGGACCACGCCCCGCACCCGGTCGAGGCGAAGGAGTGCGAATGGGACGCCGCTGCGAACGGCATGGTCGGCCTCGAAACCGCCCTCTCCGTGGTGCATTCGGCCGTCGTCGACACCGGACTGCTGGATTGGACGGACATCGCGCGCGTGCTCTCCAGCACCCCGGCGAGGATCGGCCGGCTCTCCGGCCAGGGGCAGGGTCTGCTCGTCGGGGCACCCGCCGAGCTCACCCTCTATGACCCGGCCGCGAGCCGCGTCTTCGGGCGCGGCAATCTGGCAGGCAAGAGCGCCAACTCGCCCTATCTGGCGATGACCCTGCCGGGCCGGGTGCTGGCCACGTTCCACCGGGGCTACGCCACGGTGCTGGACGGAGCGCTGCGGCCCGCCGACGAGATCTCGGCACTCGGGGGGCGCACCGATGGCTAGGACCCTCGCCACCGTCATCACCGTCGCCGTGCTGCTCGGCCTGCTCGGCCTCATGCTGCGCAGCTGGCGGCGTCGCAGCCGCCGGGATGCCGCCCTGCCGGCCGGCTACCCGCTACCGGTCGACGCCGCACTGGAGCTGGCCTCCGTCGCGGTGCTCTACGTCGCAACGACCCTGCGCGCCCGGCCGCTGGAACGCTTGAACATCCCCGGACTGGGTTTCCGCGCCCGGGCTCGCCTGACCATCACCGAGGCCGGTGTGATCCTCGCCCTGGCCGGCGAGGAGGCGGTGTTCATCCCGGCCTCGGCCATCGCCGTGCTGGAAGACGCCACGGTCGCGATCGACCGCGTCGTGGAGACCGACGGTCTGCTGCTGCTCGGCTGGCGGCTGCCCGGCGTCGACGGCCAGGTCGTCGACAGCTACTTCCGCATTCTTGACCCATCCGACCGCGTCAGTGTGAACGACGTCATCCGAACCATTGCGGCCGACGCCCTGCGCCCGGCCGCGCATGATGAAAGCGAGGCGTAGCGTGAGCAACGCAACGACCCCCGACCGACCGAATCCCGCTGTGCTCGTGCTGGAAGACGGCCGCCGTTACGAAGGGCGTGCCTACGGCAGTGTGGGACAGACCCTCGGCGAAATCGTCTTCGCCACCGGCATGACCGGCTACCAGGAGACCCTCACCGACCCGTCCTACGCCGGTCAGGTCGTGCTGATGACGGCACCGCACATCGGCAACACGGGTGCCAACGACGAGGACATGGAATCCCGCCGCATCTGGGTGTCCGGCTTCGTCGTGCGGGAGCCCGCCCGCATCGCCTCCAACTTCCGGTCCACCCGCAGCCTCGACGACGACCTTGAGAACGGGGGAGTCGTCGGGATCAGCGGCATCGACACCCGTGCGATCACCCGCCACATCCGCTCGGCCGGCGCCATGAGGAGCGGAATCTTCTCCGGCGACCGCTTCACCCTCTCTGACGGTGAGCAGCTGGAGCTGGTGCGCTCCGGCGCCGGCATGCGCGGACGCAACCTGTCCGATGAGGTGTCCACGGTCGAACCGTTCTCGATCCCCGCGCAGGGCGAGCGCATCGGCTCCGTCGCGGTGCTGGACCTCGGGGTCAAGACCTCCACGCTCAATCATTTGGCCGCGCGCGGCTTCGAGGTGCTGGTGCTGCCGCAGTCGGTCACCGCCGAGCACGTGCTGTCTCTGAACCCGTCGGCCCTGTTCTTCTCCAACGGCCCCGGCGACCCGGCCGCCTCCGACCTGCACGTGGACCTGCTGCAGGCGGTGCTGCGGGCCGGCCTGCCGTACTTCGGCATCTGCTTCGGAAACCAGCTGCTCGGCCGGGCACTCGGCTTCCGCACCTACAAGCTGCCCTTCGGGCACCGGGGCATCAACCAGCCCGTGCTCGACAAGACCACCGGCCGGGTGGAGATCACCTCGCAGAACCACGGGTTCGCCGTGGACATGCCCATCGAGGGTGTGCACGAGTCACGGACCGGCTTCGGCCGGGTGGAAGTGAGCCATTACAGCCTCAACGACCAGGTGGTCGAGGGCATCCGCTGCCTCGACATCCCCGCCTTCTCGGTGCAGTACCACCCGGAGTCTGCGGCCGGCCCGCACGACGCCGAGTACCTTTTCGATCGGTTCAGGGATGTGGTGGTCGCCAATCGAGCGGCTGCCGGAGCAGGAGACGCCAAGTAATGCCCAAGCGCGACGACATCAACAGCGTCCTTGTCATCGGCAGCGGACCGATCGTGATCGGCCAGGCCTGCGAATTCGACTATTCCGGAACCCAAGCCTGCCGGGTGCTGCGGGCCGAGGGGGTGCGGGTCATCCTGGTCAACTCCAACCCGGCCACCATCATGACTGACCCCGACTTCGCCGACGCCACCTACATCGAGCCGATCACCCCGGAGATCCTCGAGACGATCATCGCCAAGGAACGTCCGGATGCGATCCTGCCGACCCTCGGCGGCCAGACCGCACTCAACGCGGCCATCGCGCTGCACGAGCGCGGCATCCTCGAGAAGTACGACGTCGAGCTCATCGGCGCCTCGTTCGACGCGATCCAGAAGGGCGAGGACCGCCAGATCTTCAAGCAGCTGGTGCTCGATGCGGGCGCCGGCGTCGCCCGGTCCTACATCGCCCACACGGTCGAGGAGGCCGTCGGGTTCGCTGGCGACCTCGGCTATCCCCTCGTCGTGCGCCCCTCCTTCACCATGGGCGGCCTCGGCTCCGGCTTCGCCTACACCGAGACCGAACTTCGCCGCATCGTCGGCGACGGGCTGCACCAGAGCCCCACCAGCGAGGTCCTCCTCGAGGAGTCCATCCTCGGCTGGAAGGAATACGAACTCGAGATGATGCGCGACACGGCCGACAACACGGTCGTCGTCTGCTCCATCGAGAACGTCGACCCGGTCGGCGTGCACACCGGCGACTCGATCACCGTCGCCCCGGCGCTGACCCTGACCGACCGCGAGTACCAGAAGCTGCGCGACATCAGCATCGACATCATCCGGGCCGTGGGCGTGGACACCGGCGGCTGCAACATCCAGTTCGCGATCAACCCGGCCGACGGCCGGATCATCGTGATCGAGATGAACCCGCGCGTCTCCCGCTCGTCCGCCCTGGCGAGCAAGGCGACGGGATTCCCGATCGCCAAGATCGCAGCGAAACTCGCTCTCGGCTACCGGCTCGACGAGATCCCGAACGACATCACCGGCGTCACCCCGGCCAGCTTCGAGCCCACCCTCGACTACGTCGTGGTCAAGGTGCCCCGGTTCGCGTTCGAGAAGTTCCCGGCCGCCGACCGGCGCCTGACCACCACCATGAAGTCCGTGGGCGAGGCAATGGCCATCGGCCGTAGCTTCACCTCCGCTCTGCAGAAGGCGCTCCGCTCCCTGGAAAAGCGCGACTCGTCGTTCCACTGGGGCGCCGAGCCCCGCACGGTGGAGGAACTACTCACGGTCGCCGAGGTGCCCACTGACGGCCGGATCGTGACCGTTCAGCAGGCCCTCCGGAGGGGCGCCACGATCGATCAGGTCTTCGAGGCCACCAAGATCGACCCGTGGTTCATCGACCAGATCGTGCTGATCAACGAGATCGCCGACCAGATCGCGGCCGCCGAGCGCCTCGACACCGACATCCTCCGCACCGCCAAGGACCACGGCTTCTCCGACGCCCAGATCGGCGCGCTGCGCGGCTTCGGCGAAGCGGATGTGCGCACGGTGCGCCACATCCTCGGCGTGCGCCCGGTCTTCAAGACCGTCGACACCTGCGCGGGGGAGTTCCCCGCACTCACGCCGTACCACTACTCCAGCTACGACCAGGAGACCGAGGTCGTGCCCAGTGACCGCCGGAAGGTCGTCATCCTCGGCTCCGGCCCGAACCGGATCGGCCAGGGCGTCGAGTTCGACTACTCCTGCGTGCACGCCTCGTTCGCCCTCTCCGAGGCCGGCTACGAGACCATCATGATCAACTGCAACCCGGAGACGGTCTCGACCGACTACGACACCTCCGACCGGCTGTACTTCGAGCCACTCACCCTCGAGGACGTGCTCGAGGTCATCCACGCCGAGAGCCAGAGTGGCGAGCTCGTCGGAGTGGTCGTGCAGCTGGGCGGCCAGACCGCGCTCGGCCTGGCCAAGGGCCTCGAGGCCGAGGGCATCCCGATTCTCGGCACCACCCCGGAGGCGATCGACCTGGCGGAGGAGCGCGGACTGTTCTCCGGCATCCTCGACCAGGCGGGCCTGCTCGCGCCGCGCAACGGCGTCGCAACCGACTACGCCGGCGCCGTCGTGGTGGCTGAGGAGATCGGCTACCCCGTGCTCGTGCGCCCGAGCTATGTGCTCGGCGGCCGCGGCATGGAGATCGTCTACGACTCCGCTTCGCTGGCCGACTACTTCACCCGGATGGCCGGGCAGGGCATCATCGGCCCGTCGCATCCGCTGCTCGTGGACCGGTTCCTCGACGACGCCATCGAGATCGACGTGGACGCCATTTACGACGGCACCGAGCTCTACATCGGCGGCGTGATGGAGCACATCGAGGAGGCCGGCATCCACTCCGGTGACTCGAGCTGCACCCTGCCGCCGGTCACCCTCGGCCGCGCGGAGATCGATCGGGTGCGCGAGGCGACGCTGGGCATCGCCCGCGGCATCGGCGTGCGCGGCCTGCTGAACGTGCAGTTCGCCATCGGCGCCGGCGTGCTCTATGTGCTCGAAGCAAACCCGCGCGCGTCGCGCACGGTGCCGTTTGTGGCCAAGGCCCTGGGAATCACCCTGGCCAAGGCCGCCGCGCTGATCATGGTCGGCACGACCATCGCCGAGCTCAAGGCCGAGGGCAAGCTGCCACTGATCGACGGCTCGCGGGTGCCGATGGATGCCCCGGTGGCCGTGAAGGAGGCCGTGCTGCCGTTCAACCGGTTCCGCACGCCCGAGGGGCTCGTCGTGGATTCCGTGCTCGGCCCGGAGATGCGCTCGACCGGCGAGGTGATGGGCATCGACCGTGACTTCCCGCGGGCCTTCGCCAAGAGCCAGCTCGCCGCGTATGGCGGAATCCCGCTCACCGGCACCGTCTTCGTATCGGTCTCCGACCGGGACAAGCGCGCGATCATCCTGCCCATGCTGCGGCTGCAGCAGCTGGGCTACTCCATCACCGCCACGGAGGGGACCGCCGAGGTTCTGCAGCGGAACGGCATCCGCGCCGGCATCGTCATCAAGTTCAGCGAGAAGGCCGACGAGGAGGACGTATCGATCGTGGAACTGATCCGCCGTGAGGAGGTGCACATCGTCATCAACACGCCGGGCGGCCGCACCGCCCGCGCCGACGGCTACGAGATCCGCGCGGCCGCGGTCGCCGCGGATCTCCCGTTGTTCACCACCATCGCCGAGTTGAGCGCCGCCGTGGCCTCGATCGACGCGATCCGCGGCGGCTTCGAGGTGACCTCGCTGCAGGAGTACGCCCTCACCCGGACTGCGGCCCTGTGAGCGTCGCGCACGACCCGGACGGGTCGCCCGCTCCAGCCGGCCCGGCGGCATCGGGCGCCTTCGGCGACCGGCTGGAGAAGACCTTCTCGGTCCACGGACAGGTCTGCGTCGGTATCGACCCGCATGCCTGGCTCCTCACCGAGTGGGGTCTGCCGGACACGGCCGCCGGTGCGGAGGCCTTCGGCCGCCAGGTCGTGGCCGCCGCCGCCGGCCAGGTCGGCCTGGTGAAGCCCCAGGTGGCCTTCTACGAGCGTTTCGGCTCCGCCGGGTACGTCGCCCTGGAACGGGTGCTGGCCGACGCCCGGGCGGCCGGGCTCCTCACCATCGCGGACGTCAAACGCGGTGACCTCGGCACCAGCGTGGAGGCCTACGGCCAGGCCTGGCTGGGCGAGGGGGCTCCCCTCGAGGTCGACGCCATCACCGTGAACGCCTATATGGGTGTCGGCTCGCTGGAACCGGTGTTCACCCTCGCCGCCGAGACCGGCAAGGGGGTGTTCGTACTGGCCGCCACGTCGAACCCCGAGGCGGCGGAGCTCCAACGCGCCGTGATCACCGAAGGGGAGCAGGCCGGCCAGACCGTCGCCCGGTCGGTCTTCGACGCCGCCGGCGAGCGGAATGCCCGGTCCGGTGCCTCCTCGATCGGCTCGGTCGGGGTGGTGCTCGGCGCCACGCTGGACCTGGCTACTTTCGGTCTGGACCTCTCGAAGGCACCCACCCGGGGACTCACCCCCATACTCGCGCCCGGCTTCGGCCACCAGGGGGCGAAAGTGGCGGAACTGAGGAACTTGTACGGGGGGTACGCTCAAGGCGTTATCGTGAGTGAATCGCGCAGCATGCTAGCGGTCGGCCCCGACCGAATCAAACAAGCGATTGCGCGCCGAGTAGTTGAAGCAGGAGCTGCCCGTGGCTGAGAATCGCCCCACCCCGCCCGACGTCGATCGGGTTGCCGCCTCGCGTGCCGCCGTGGCTGCGCGCCGCGCGCGCGCCGCAGTTAAAAACCAGATCGCCGAGGGAAAACGCACCGCGCTCGAGGTGTTGGCCGCTGCGACCGACAGTCCGGAGGGCGTCGAAGGGCGCCTGCGAGTGACCGAGTTCCTGATCAGCATTCCGGCCATCGGCGTCACCAAGATGCACCGCATCATGGAGAAGCTCGAGATCTCGCCGTCGAAGCGGCTGGGAGGACTGGGCAAGCACCAGCGCGACCGGCTGCGAGATTTTCTCACCACGCGCACCGCCGCCAGGCGGATGGATTCCTCCGCGAAGCTCGTCGTGCTCGCCGGTCCAACCGCGGTCGGCAAGGGAACCGTCGCGGCGCACATCCGTCAGCATTACCCGGACGTGCACCTGTCGGTGTCGGCCACGACGCGGGCACCTCGCCCGGGCGAGATCGAGGGTGTGAGCTATTTCTTCGTCGACGACGCCGAATTCGATCGGATGGTCGAGGCCGGCGAGTTGCTCGAGTGGGCCACCGTACACAACGCGTACCGCTACGGCACCCCGCGGGGCCCCGTCACGGGGGCTGTGAGCGAGGGCCACAGTGTGCTCCTGGAAATCGATATCCAGGGTGCTCGGTCCGTCCGCCGGGCCATGCCCGAGGCGCGACTGGTCTTCCTGCTCCCGCCGAGTTGGGACGAGCTGGTGCGCCGGCTGATCGGTCGGGGCACCGAGGCGCCCGCTGAACAGGCCCGCCGGCTCGAGACCGCCAAGCTCGAATTGGCTGCCCAGGGGGAGTTCGATTACCGGGTCGTGAACCACGACGTGGGCGAAGCGGCCCGTGAGGTCGTAGACTTGATGAATCTGCGTCCGGCGCCGTTGCTGCCGTAGCGCCCGTTTTCCGTGATTCTGCGCGTTCCGCAGCACAAACCGCTCTGAAGGAGTGACACCAATGGCTACCAAGCTCACTGGCATCATTGACCCGCCCATCGACGATCTGCTCACCAAGGTCGACTCCAAGTACGCCCTCGTGGTCTTCGCCTCCAAGCGCGCTCGTCAGATCAACGACTACTACGCCGACCTGCACGAAGGCAGCCTGTTCGACAACGTCGGCCCGCTCGTCGACTCCACCGTCGACGACAAGCCGCTCTCCGTCGCGCTCCGCGAGATCAACGAGGACAAGCTCACCTCGCGTCCCATCGTCGAGTAACGCACCCACCAAGCGCGCAGGATGTCGTCGGGTCGCACGATCGTCGTCGGGATAACCGGCGGCATCGCTGCCTACAAGGCCGTCAACGTCGTGCGCGCTTTCGTGTTGCGGGGGGACTTCGTGCACGTCGTGGCGACGCCGGCGGCGCTCCGCTTCGTCGGCAAGCCCACCCTGGAGGCCATCTCCCGCAACCCCGTGCACACCGACCTCTATGAGGGCGTCGCCGAGGTGCGGCACGTGGCCATCGGCCAGTCCGCCGATCTGATCGTCGTCGCTCCGGCCACCGCGAACAGCATCGCCAAGCTCGCCGCCGGCCTCGCCGACGACCTGCTCGGCAACACCATCCTGGCCAGCACCGCCCCGCTCGTGATCGCTCCGGCGATGCACACCGAGATGTGGAACAACGCGGCCACGGTCGCGAATGTGGCCACCCTGCGTTCCCGCGGCGTCATCGTCGTCGGCCCGGGCGTCGGCCAGCTGACCGGCTCCGACACCGGGGCCGGCCGGATGGAAGAGCCCGACACCATCGTCGCCGCGGCCCTGGCGGCCCTCGCCGACGCCGACCGTGACGCCGGGGTGCTTGCCGGTGCGGGCGCCGCCCTGGCCGGCAAGCACGTCGTGATCACCGCCGGCGGCACCCGTGAACCCCTCGACCCGGTGCGATTCCTCGGCAACCGCTCCAGTGGCAAGCAGGGGGTCGCCCTGGCGCACGCCGCCTTGGCCCGGGGCGCCACCGTGACCCTGATCGCCGCGAACCTCGAGGTCGCCCCGCCCACGGAGGTGGAGCTGCGAGCCGTGGGGTCCGCGCTCGAACTCGAGGTGGCCGTGACCGCCGCCGCCGCCGTGGCCGACGTCGTGATCATGGCGGCAGCGGTCGCCGACTACCGGCCGGTCGCGGCGCGCGCCGACAAGATCAAGAAAGACGAGACCGGCGGCACCATGCTGCTGGAACTGACCCGCAACCCCGACATCCTCGCCGGGCTAGCACGGACGAAGCGGTCGGGCCAGGTCCTGATCGGGTTCGCCGCCGAGACGGAGACGGATTCGGTTCGCCTGCTCGAGCTCGGCCGCGAGAAGATGGCGCGGAAGGGCTGCGACTTCCTGGTGGTCAACCGCGTGGGCTGGGCGGAGGGTTTCGCCTCGGACCGTAACGCGATCACGGTGCTCGATCACGGCGGAGATATAGTGTGTGAGGCCTCGGGGAGCAAGTTGTCGGTGGCCAGTCGCATCCTTGACCTGATCACCTGAGTCGGTCCCGGGCATCCGGTCACTGTCGTTACAGCTTGCCGGCAACGGCGGCGCTCGTCACCGCTGCTGATCCTTTTCCATGTTCTTTTCTTCCCTACGTTGTTCAGCAACAGAGACGGGCCAGATGCGCGATCTACGCCTCTTCACTTCGGAGTCGGTAACCGAGGGTCACCCTGACAAGATCTGCGACCAGATCTCCGACAGTATTCTCGACGCACTCCTGAGGGAAGACCCGCACAGCCGGGTCGCCGTCGAGACCCTCGTCACCACCGGTCTCGTGCACGTCGCCGGCGAGGTCACCACGGAGGCCTACGTCGAGATCCCGTCAATCGTGCGCAAATGCATCACTGACATCGGCTACGACTCCTCGGACGTCTGGTTCGACGGCCGCTCCTGCGGTGTCGAGATCTCCATCGGTGGCCAGTCGCCCGACATCGCGCAGGGCGTGGACAACGCCTTCGAACGCCGGGAGGAATCCAGCGTCGAGGACTTCGACCGCCAGGGCGCCGGCGACCAGGGCATCATGTTCGGTTACGCCACGCGGGAGACCCCCGAGCTGATGCCGATCCCGATCTGGATCGCGCACCGCCTCGCCGAACGCCTCGCCGAGGTGCGCAAGTCCGGCGAGCTCGACTACCTCCGGCCCGACGGCAAGACGCAGGTCACCATCGGCTACGACGGCATCACGCCGCGCACGGTCCAGACCGTCGTGCTCTCGACCCAGCACTCGCCGAAGGTGTCCAACGAGCAGCTGCGCTCGGAGGTCGAGGAACTCGTCATCCGCCCGGTGCTGGGCCGCGTGGAGCTGGACTCGTCCGGGCTGAACATGCTGATCAACCCGACCGGGCGATTCGAGATCGGCGGCCCCCAGGGCGACGCCGGCCTCACCGGCCGCAAGATTATCATCGACACCTACGGCGGATCCAGCCGACACGGCGGTGGGGCGTTCAGCGGCAAGGACCCGTCGAAGGTCGACCGCTCGGCCGCCTACGCCATGCGCTGGGTGGCCAAGAATGCCGTGGCCGCCGGGCTGGCGGAGCGTCTCGAGATCCAGGTGGCCTACGCCATCGGCAAGGCCTCACCCGTCGGACTCTACGTGGAGACCTTCGGCACCGGGGTCATGGCCGACCGCGACATCACCGCGGCGATCCGGGAGGTCTTCGACTTGCGCCCGGCCGCGATCATCCACTCGCTCGACCTACTGCGCCCGATCTACGCGCAGACCGCCGCCTACGGCCACTTCGGCCGTGAGCTTCCCGACTTCACCTGGGAGCGCCTCGACCGGGTCGCCGAGCTGAGAAGCGCTGCCGGACTGTGACCCGGCACACACTGTGACCCGGCAGGCGCGCCGCCGATGACCCGCCCAGGCCTCGTGGCCCGGGTGCTCATCGACTCGCCGCTGCCGCAGCTCGATCACCTGTTCGACTACAGCATCCCCGACGAGCTCGCCGGAATCGCGCTGCCCGGCGTGCGCGTGCGGGTTCCGCTGCGCTCGGCGGGCCGCGTCGCCGACGGGTACCTGATCGAGGTGCTCGGCGCTGCCGCACCGGACAGAAACCCGGAGGCGCTGGCCGGACTCGACGCGGGCACCGACTTCCGGGGCGCGCTCAGCCCGATGGACAGTGTGGTCTCCGCCGCCCAGGTGCTCACGCCCGAGGTGTGGCAGCTCGCACGCCGGGTGGCCGACCGGGCCTCCGGGAACGCGAGCGACATCATCCGTCTCGCCGTGCCCCCTCGCCAGGTGCGGGTGGAGAAGGCCTGGCTGGCGGCGCGGGCAGCGGAGGCCGTCGCACCGGTCGACGGGACGGCGGGGGTAGCCGCCGCCGGCGAGACTGCCGTTGCCGCTGGCGCTGCCGGTGGTGTTGCCGCTGACGCCGTTGCCGACCCGG
>NZ_SOGK01000012.1:0-54240 GCF_004564305.1 Cryobacterium sp. TMT3-29-2 | reverse complement strand
GAGGAGGCCGCCGTGGCCGAGGCAGAGCGGCGCCGCCTCCGCGACGCCGCCGCCGCCGGCGACGCCGCCGGCCGGACCCCGACGCGGAAGTAGCCCGAGCCCGAGCCCGAGGCTAGGCCTCGGCCCCGGGAACGCGGTAGGTGCGCTCGTAGTAGACCAGGGCCTCGTCGTTCTCGCCCATGCCGCCCTCCTCGATCTTCACGACCACCACGGCGCTGTTGTGCACCAGTGCGCGCTCGATGATGCGCCCCACCATCCAGGAGGTGACGCCCCTCAGCACGGGCAGACCGTGGGGCCCGGGCTGCCAGTGATCGCCGACGAAGCGCTGGTCGGCGGGACCCGACATCACCTCGGCGACGGCACGATTGTGCGCGCCCAGGATGTGGATGACGACTCGTTCGCTCTCGGCGATGGCGGGCCACGTGCTGGCCGACCGGGCCATGTTGAAGGTGGCCAGCGGCGGAACCGACGACAGCGACGCCAGCGAGGTGGCCGTGAATCCCACCGGGATGCCGTCCGGGCGCAACGCGGTGATCACCGCGACGCCGGCGGCGTGACGCCGGAAGGAATGCTTGAAGGCGGCCAGATCCAGCGGTGCATTGGGATCTTCGGCCAAGGGTACGGTGCCGGGCTGGGGTATGTCGGTGTCGCTCATGTGACTGAATCAATCTCCTCGGCAGTCAGCCTATTCCCGGTGGACGGGAGTTGATCGCTAGGCTGGAACCCGATGATCCAGACTATTGACCTCCGAGGGACCCGGCCCACTCCGGCGGAATTGCTCGCGGCCGTGCCGCGTGCGCTCACCGACGTGACCGCGGCCAGCGACGTCGCAGCCGAGTTGATCGACGATGTACGGGCCCGAGGCGAGGACGCCCTGCTCGACCAGGCGGAGCGCCTCGACCGGGTGCGTCCGGCCCATCTGCGGGTGCCCGCGTCCCACGTCACCGAGGCGCTGGCCGGGCTCGACCCGACCGTGCGCACGGCCATCGAGGAGACCATCCGCCGGGTGCGCATCGCCAGCGCGGCGCAGGTGCCGCCGCAGGTGACCACCACGATCGCCGACGGCGCCACCATCACGCAACGCTGGCAGCCGATTAACCGGGTCGGCCTGTATGTGCCCGGCGGCAAGGCCGTCTACCCATCCAGCGTCGTGATGAACGTCGTTCCGGCCCAGATCGCGGGCGTGTCCTCGATCGCGCTGGCGTCGCCGCCGCAGAGCGACTTCGACGGCCGCGTGCACCCCACCATCCTCGCGGTGTCGGGCCTGCTCGGCATCGACGAGATCTACGCCATGGGCGGAGCCGGCGCGGTCGGTGCCTTCGCCTACGGCGTGCCCGGGCTGGGCCTGGACCCGGTGCAGCTCGTCACCGGCCCCGGCAACGTCTATGTGGCCGCCGCCAAGCGCCTGGTGCGCGGAGTGACCGGAATCGACTCCGAGGCCGGCCCGACCGACATCCTGGTGATCGCTGATGCCTCCGCCGATCCCCGTCTCGTCGCCGCCGACCTGGTCAGCCAGGCCGAGCATGACGAACTGGCCGCCGCCATGCTCGTGACCGATTCGGTGGAGCTCGCCGACGCGGTCTCCCTGCACCTGGTCGACCTGATGCAGAGCACGACCCACAGCATCCGTGTCACCGCGTCCCTGAACGGGCGCCAGTCGGGGATCGTCCTCGTGGACGACCTCGGCGCTGCGGCCGCGTTCAGCAATGCGTTCGGTCCCGAGCACCTCGAGATCCAGACCAGCGACCCGGATGCCGTGCTCGCGCTGATCGAGAACGCCGGCGCCATCTTCCTCGGCCCGCATTCGCCCGTGAGCCTCGGCGACTACGTGGCCGGCTCGAACCACGTGCTGCCGACGGGAGGTCAGGCCCGGTTCTCTTCCGGCCTCGGCGCGTACACGTTCCTGCGCCCCCAGCAGGTCGTCACGTACAGCCGTGACGCGCTGCGCGAGGTCGCCGACCACATTGCGGCGCTGTCCACGGCCGAGGCGCTTCCCGCGCACGGCGACGCCGTCACCGCCCGTTTCACGGCCGCGCGGTAGGCTGGCCGCACGATGTTCTGCCCGTTCTGCCGCCACCCGGACTCCCGAGTCATCGACTCGCGCACGAGCGACGACGGACTTTCCATCCGCCGGCGCCGCCAGTGCCCCGAGTGCGGCCGGAGGTTCAGCACGACCGAGACCGCCAGCCTGAACATCGTCAAGCGCAGCGGAGTCGTCGAACCGTTCAGCCGCGACAAGATCGTGGCCGGCGTGCGCAAGGCCTGCCAGGGTCGACCAGTGACGGACTCCGATCTGGCCATGCTCGCCCAGCGGGTCGAGGAGACCATTCGGCAGACCGGCGCGTCGCAGGTGAAGGCGAACGAGGTCGGTCTTGCGATCCTGCCGCCGCTACGTGAACTGGACGAGGTTGCCTACCTGCGCTTCGCGAGTGTCTACCAGGCGTTCGACTCGCTCGAGGATTTCGAGGCCGCGATTGCCCGACTGCGCATCGAGCACGGTTCGCGCACCGAGCGCACCGAGCGCACCGAGGGCGACAGTGGTGCGGGCGTCACCCGCCCCGCTGAGTCGTAGGCTCCTCGTGTATCCGCTGATCTTCTCGCTGTTCCTGACCCGCCTCGACCCCGAAAGAGCCCACCACCTGGCCTTCACTGTGATCCGGGCGCTGCCCACGCTCGGGGTCGGCGGGGTCGTGCACCGCTTCACCCGCCCGCGCACGGACCTCGGTGTTGAGACTCTGGGTCTCCGATTCGAGTCCCCGTTCGGCGTGGCCGCCGGTTTCGACAAAGACGGCGAAGCCGTGATCGGGCTCGGTCAGCTCGGGTTCGGGCACGTGGAGGTCGGCACCATCACCGCCGTCCCGCAGCCGGGCAACCCGAAGCCTCGCCTCTTCCGCCTGATCCCCGACCGTGCAATCGTCAACCGGATGGGTTTCAACAATTCCGGTGCCCGCGCCGCGCGGGTGCGCCTCGCGCACGTCCGGTCCGTCTCTGGCCGCCCGGTCCTGGGCATCAACATCGGAAAGAGCCGGGTCACCGCGGTCGAGGACGCCACCGCCGACTACCTCGTCAGCGCCGCCCTGCTCGCGCCCCTCGCCGACTACCTCGTCGTCAATGTCAGTTCGCCGAACACCCCCGGGCTGCGCGGACTGCAGGAGCTCGACCAGCTCGCCCCGCTGTTGCGGGCGGTCAAGGTCGAGGCCGGCGCCACGCCTCTGCTGGTGAAAATCGCCCCCGACCTCGAGGATGAGGCGGTGACCCGTATTGCCGAACTCGTCGTGGCGTTGGGGCTGGACGGCATCATCGCCACGAACACCACGATTTCCCGCGCCGGCCTCGCCACGGATGCCGCGACCGTCGAGGCCGCCGGCGCCGGTGGTCTCTCCGGAGCCCCGCTCCGGGCCCGTTCCCTGGCCGTGCTGCGCGTGATCCGGGCCGCGGTGCCCCGAGACCTGTGCGTGATCTCGGTGGGCGGCGTGGAGACCGCTGAACACGTGGCCGAGCGTCTCGCGGCCGGCGCGACGCTCGTGCAGGGCTACACCGGGTTCCTCTACCGCGGTCCGCTGTGGGCGCGCCAGATCAACCGCGGGCTCGACCGCATCCTCGCCCCGCGGCCGTAGCTCCCGGATCAGGCCGTCGCGCCTAAATCAGGCCGTGGTCCGCGAGCTGCCGGGCCAGGGCCGAGCCGTCCGGTCCGTACACCCAGCGTGGATCACGGGGTACGGTGGCGGTATCCTTGAGCGGGCGCCCGGCCAGCACGGCCTGACTGGGGGACAGCTGGCGGATAGCCACCGCGTCCACGCTGCCCGGGAAGTCCCGCTGGAACTCGCTGTAGATGGCCTCATCGTGCTGGCCGTCGTCGCCGATCAGGATCCAGCGGATGTCCGGGAACTCCAGTGCGAGACGGCGCAGGTTGGCCCTCTTGTGGTCCTGACCGCTACGGAACCAGCGGTCGTGGGTGGGACCCCAATCGGTGAGCAGGAGAGCTCCCGACGGGTACAGGTTGCGGTTCAGGAACCGGGTCAGGGTCGGGGCGACGTTCCAGGCCCCGGTCGACAGGTAGATCATCGGGGAACCCTCGTTGACCGCGGCGAGTCGGTCCAGGAGGACCGCCATGCCCGGCGTGGGAACCCGGGCGTGCTCGTCGAGCACGAAGGTGTTCCAGGCGGCGAGCAGCGGACGGGGGAGAGTGGTGACCATGACCGTGTCATCGACGTCGGAGAGGATCCCGCGGCGCACCGACGGGGCCACGATGAAAAGCGGTGCCTCGACCGGCGCGGCCGTGTCATCGGTGTGCAGCCGGGCCGTGTGCCAGCCGGGCGTCAGCGTGACCGGTATGACGGTGTCGACCACACCGCCGCGGTCGGCTTGCACCCGATGGATGAAGCCGTTGATCTCGATGGTCACCGTGACGTCGTTGACCGGGACACTCGTGAAGCTGCGCCAGCCGCGGATCCCGACCTCGCGGCGGTCGGCACGCCAGTGACGGCGGGCCAGCTTGGAGCCGGGTTTCGCCGGCTTGGCCAGGAGCACCCGGCACAGGAGGCGCACCCACTCGGTCGAGCCGTAACCGGCGTAAGGAATGACCGTGGGCAGGTAGCCGCGCTTGCGGGCTGAGTGTTCACGCTTGAAGTGCAGCCAGTCCTCGATGCGGGCGGCGCGATGCATCAACTTCGCTGGCGTGCCCGTGGGCGGGATTCGAGGATATGTCGGCACACCTCTAGTCTGGCATGCGCCGGCCTCAACTCCGCAGCGGAGTGGCGTCGCCCGGGGCATCCGACGTCCATTCCTGCCCAGTCTGACAAGACACGCCGTTACGGAAGGATGATGAGCCGATTGCCACCTAGTATTAGTGAATTACTCTCAAGGAGGACAAGTGTCACTCAGTGACCTTTTCGGTGGGGATCCTTTTGTGCCGGCCCAGCAGGCACGCATCGAGCCGATCCAACAGCGCAGCACAGCACGACTGTCGGGTCTGCTCGACGCCGCCGCCATCGTCGTGGACGAGGTCGGTTTCGACCGCATCACGACCGCGATGGTGGCCGAACGTGCCGGCGCGTCGATCGGAACCGTGTACCGGTACTACCCCGATCGCGTCGCGGTGCTGCAGGCGCTGCGTGAGCGCGCCGTGCTGCGCTTCCGCAGCCGGGTGGCGGAGCAGCTCACGACGAGTGCTCCCCAGGGCTGGTGGCAGGCCGTGGACGTGGCCATCACGGCCTTCGTCGACCTGTACCGCTCCGAGCCGGGGTTTCGCATCATGCATTTCGACGACCGGCAGGGTGCTTCCGTCGTCGAAGACTCCGACACGGGCTACTTCGCCCGCCGGGTGGCCGGCATGCTGGTCGAGGAGTTCGGCCTCGAGGGTGGTGCCGAACTGATCTTCCGGCTCGAGGTCGCCGTGGAGATGGGTGATTCCATCCTGTCGCGGGCATTCCGCTCCGACCCGCAGGGTGATCCGCGGTTCATCACGGAGTGTCGCGTCGTCACCCACGACTACCTGGCCGGATACTACGGGCCGAGCGTTCGCTAGGAATTCCGCGTTCCGGTTGGCTCGTGGCGCCGAGTGATGGTTGGGTGGGGTACCTGCCGCCCGCGTTCTGTCGACTCGGGCGAGAAATGAGCCCTCTCCATGATCGAGTTCCGCTCGGTGAGCAAGCAGTTCCCGGACGGCACCCGTGCCGTCGACGATTTCAGCCTGACCCTTCCGTCGCATCGGACGACGGTGCTCGTCGGCTCCTCCGGCTCCGGTAAGACCACCCTGTTGCGCATGATCAACCGGATGGTCGACCCGAGCGGCGGCACCATCGAGATCGACGGGGCCGACATCGCCCAGCTCGAGCCGGTGCAGCTGCGACGCAGTATCGGCTATGTGATGCAGAACTCCGGCCTGCTCCCGCACCGAACGGTGATCGACAATGTCGCGACGGTTCCGCTGCTGCGCGGGGTGCCGAGGAAGAAGGCCCGTGCCGATGCCCTCGCCCTGCTCGACACGGTGGGCCTGGACCAGACCCTGGCGGCCCGGTACCCGAGCCAGCTCTCCGGCGGGCAGCAGCAGCGGGTAGGGGTGGCCCGCGGGCTTGCGGTGAACCCGAACATTCTGCTGATGGACGAGCCGTTCGGCGCCGTCGACCCGATCGTGCGGGCCGAGCTGCAGCAGGAACTGATCCGGCTGCAGAGCGAGCTCGGCAAAACGGTGGTGTTCGTCACCCACGACATCGAAGAGGCATTCCTCCTCGGCGACCAGGTCGTCATCCTGCGCGACGGCGGACGGATCGCCCAGGTCGGGGCGCCGGCCGACATCCTGGCGGACCCGGCCGACGACTTCGTGGCCAGCTTCATCGGAGCGGATCGCGGCAAGCGAGCCCTGCACCTGGAGCGCCGTGGCGACTCCGACCTGCTGCTCGACAGCGAGGGCCGCCTGGCCGGCGTGCTCGTCATGCCCGGGACGTCCGCGCCCTCGCCGGATTCACCGGCTCCGCGGTGACCTGGATCTGGGCGAATCTCGACCTGCTCTGGGATCGCACCCTCGACCACCTGGTGCTCAGCGTGCCGCCCATCATGCTCAGCTTCCTGATCGCCGTGCCGCTCGGTTGGCTCGCGAACCGGTACCGGGCCGGGCGCGGCGTGATCCTCACAGCCAGTGGGCTGCTCTACGCCATCCCGTCCCTGCCGCTGTTCTTCGTGATCCCGGCCGTCGTGGGCACCAGCCTCCGCTCACCGCTCAACCTGGTCATCGCCCTGACGCTCTACGGCGTCGCGCTGATGGTGCGTGTGGTGGCCGACGGGCTGGCATCCGTGGACGAGGACGTGCGTCAGTCCGCTGTCGCCGTGGGGTATTCCGGCTGGAGCACCTTCTGGCAGGTGGAGCTGCCGCTGGCCGGACCGGTGCTTCTGGCCGGCCTCCGGGTCGTGGCCGTCAGCACGGTCAGCCTGGCCACGGTCGGGGCCGTGATCGGCGCGCAGAGCCTCGGGAGCCTGTTCACGGATGGCTTCCAGCGCGGCATCCAGGCCGAGATCATCGCCGGAATCGTGCTGACCGTGGCGCTGGCGTTGCTGCTGGACGGCGCCCTCGTGCTGCTCGGGCGCCTGCTGCTGCCGTGGACCCGCCTAGCGGCCACCAGCCGGCGGGCACTGCGGGTCTCCCGGAGCGCGGAGGGTTCCGGATGAACCTGTTCCAGGACGCCCTGAACTGGATCCTCGACCCAGCCAATTACGCCGGGCCGGGCGGCATCCCGGTGCGTCTGGTTGAGCACCTGGTATTCACGGTCGCGGCGGTCCTGATGGCCTGCGCGATCGCGATTCCGGTCGGCTTCCTGATCGGGCACACGGGCCGGGGGCGCAGCCTGGCCGTGGCCACGTCCGGCGGGCTGCGAGCCATTCCGACCCTGGGCCTGCTCACCTTGGTCGCGCTGTGGGTCGGAATCGGGCTCGGGGCTCCGTCCGTGGCGCTCACGGTCCTGGCGATCCCGCCCATCCTCGCGGGCGCATACGCCGGATTCGAGGCCATCGACCGGTCCGTGATCGACTCCGCCCGCTCGGTCGGGATGTCGGAGAGCCAGATCGTGCGCACCGTCGAGATCCCGCTGGGTATGCCGCTGCTCATCGCGGGCATCCGTTCGGCCACCCTGCAGGTCATCGCCACGGCCACCCTGGCGGCCTACGTGGCGGACATCGGCCTCGGGCGATTCCTGTTCGCCGGGTTGAAAACTCGCGACTACGCGGAGATGCTGGGCGGGTCGCTGCTCGTGATCCTGCTCGCCCTCACGCTCGAGGGAATATTCACCGTCATGCAGCGACTTGTCGTTCCCAGAGGCGTCGCGTCCGGACGCACCCCAGTCGACCGCGCCAGGTCAGCCCGACCTGTGCCGGGGATGGATCCCGCCATCACGAAAGGAACCCACTAATGTTCACAGCTAAAAGAGGCCGGCTCGCGGCGGTTGCCGCGGTCGCGGTTGGGGCCGTCGTAGCCCTTGCAGGGTGTGCGTCCGGTGATCCGCTGGACAGCGGAAATAGCGCCGACGAGGCATCCGCGACCCTGGTCATCGGTTCGCAGGACTACTACTCGAACGAGATCATCGCCGAGATCTATGCGCAGGCGTTGGAGTCGAACGGCTTCACGGTCGACCGGCAATTCAAGATCGGCCAGCGCGAGGTGTACCTGCCCGAGATCGAATCCGGCACCATCGACGTCTTCCCGGAGTACACGGGCAGCCTGTTGCAGGTCCTCAAGGAGAATGCCGCCGGCGGCACCGCCGACGAGACCTACGCGCAGTTGCAGGACGAGCTGCCCGAGGGGCTGAGCGTGCTGGACATGGCCTCGGCTACGGACCAGAACTCCTGGACCGTGACGCAGGCCTTCGCCGACAAGTACAGCCTGACCGACATCGCGTCACTCGCCGACGTCACCGAGCCGATCACCGTCGGCGGCCCGTCTGAACTGCAGACCCGCCCGTACGGACCGACGACCCTGACGGAGAAGTACGGCATCCCGATCGCCGGCTTCACACCGATCGAGGATGGCGGTGGCCCGCTCACGATCAAGGCTCTCGTCGACAACGACATCCAGATCACGAACGTCTACACGGCCAGCCCGAACATCAAGTCGGACAGCCTCGTCGCCCTCGACGACCCCGACGGCCTGTTCTTCGCGGACAACGTCGTTCCTCTCGTCTCCGACAAGGTCGACGAGAAGGCCGCCGACGTACTCAACGCCGTCAGTGCCGCTCTGACCGCCGAAGACCTGGTCAGCCTCAACTCCGAGAGCGTGAACGACGAGCTCTCGGCCGAGAAGATTGCGGCAGCCTGGCTCAAGCAGGCGAACCTCTTCTAGAGCGCCAGCTGATTCCGGCAGTGCCGGACTCAAACATCGCCTGACGAATTCGACGGAGATTTTGCGCCTGCGGGCCGGTTGCAGGGCAAAACAGGCCCTGGGACCGAAAATCTCCGTCGAATTCGTTGGGGGTTGGGGGCTGGGCCTGGGCCGGGGTCAGGTCAGGCCGGGTCAGGCCGGGTCAGGTCAGGTCAGGTCAGGTCAGGCCGGGTCAGGCCGGGTCAGGTCAGGCCGGGTCAGGTCAGGAACAGGAGCAGCGTCGGCAGCAGCAGAAGCGCGGCTGCTGCCGCCGAGGCGATAGGCGCGGCGGAGCGCGGCAGGGGCGCCTGCGGGGTGATCAGCCTGCGAACGCGGGGTGTCACGAGGTCGAACGGATGGTCCGGGCCGTCGGCGAGTTCGACATCCGTTCCCAGCAGGTCCACCTGGTGGGCCGACCCGACCAGCGCGATCGCGGTGGCCAGCGTGCGGTCGTCGATAACGCGCCGGGCCTGGTCGTCGGCCAGCATCTCGATCAGGAGGGCCACCGCGTTCTCGGCGCGATTGGCGATCGGGAACCACGGCAGCGCGCTGTGCCAGGACTTGAAGGCGAGCAGCACGAGGTGGTGCTGCTGCAGCAGGTGGGCGCGTTCGTGCGCGATCACCCCGCGCAGCTGGTCCGCGTCCAGCAGCTGCAGGAGGCCGCGGGAGAGTACGGTCGCCGACCGGGTCGCGCCGGGCAGGCAGTAGGCGACCGGTGCGTCGTGCTCGATCACAAGGGTGCCCGAATGGTGGGGCAGAGGCTCGCTGAGCAGCCCGATCAGGTGCCGGTGCCGGCGGTGCTGGCGCTGGGCGCGGGACAAGGTCGCGGCGAGGTTGAGCAGCAAATGACTGCCGAGGATCAGCGCCGCGCACAGCATGAGCACGCTGCCGAACGATGTGCCGGCCGGCAGAGTGCCGGTGAAGAGATGGCCGGCCAACGAACGGATGCCGTCGAGCAGGTTCTCGCCGAACGGGATCAGTCCGAAGCTGAGCAGTGAGCCGATCATCGAGAGCCCGCCCGCCAGGGCGAAGGACTGCCACAGCACCAGGGCGATCGCGGGGGAGCGGGACGGCCATCCGGCCTGGGCCAACCAGATCGGAACCGGACCGGCCAGCAGAACGGCGACGACCATGAGCGCTACGGCAGTGCCGAACACGACTTGACCATTCCGGTTCGCGCTGTCTGATGCGGGGACCGGGACAGGGTGCCGGTCACTCGCGAATGAGCGGCGCAGTGCCGAGGAGCACGCGCAGGGCGTCGGCCTCCTGCGGGGTGACGTCGCCGATGAACCGGGCGAGAGCCGCCTGCCGGTCGGGCGCCGAACCGAGCACCTCGTGCATCAGCTCCGCGGTGTGCTCGGCCCGGGTCGCCACGGCCCGGTAGCGGTGCGGCCGGATGTCCCGGTCCCGGGTGACGAAGCCCTTGGTCTCGAGGCGGGAGAGCACCGTGAGCACGGTCGTGGTGGCGAGTGGTTTGTGCCGGGCGGTCGCGGCCGTCGGGGTGAGCAGCCGGTCCCGGAGGTCGTTGGCAGGGAGAGGCTCCTCGGTGTCCCACAGGACATCCATCAGCAGTCTCTCGAGTACACCCAATCGCCCCATAGTGGGGAGTCTAGCGGGCGGGAATCGACTCTTCTACGTCTCGTAGAAGAGTAATGTTCTACATAGTGTAGAAAACCCGTGGACGCTGGAGGGCGCATGAACGAGTGGCTGGATCCGTTACTCCTGTCAAGATGGCAATTCGGTCTGACCACCGTCTACCACTTCCTCTTCGTGCCGCTCACGATCGGGCTGGCATTCACGGTGGCGCTCTTCCAGACCGCCTGGGTGCGCACCGACAAGGCCAAATACCTTCAGCTGACCCACTTCTTCGGCAAGATTTTCTTGATCAACTTCGCCATGGGCGTCGTTACCGGAATCGTGCAGGAGTTCCAGTTCGGGATGAACTGGTCGGACTACTCCCGCTTCGTTGGCGACGTGTTCGGCGCCCCGCTCGCCTTCGAGGGCATCACCGCCTTCTTCTTGGAGGCCACCTTCATCGGACTGTGGATCTTCGGCTGGGACAAACTGCCCCGCGGCCTGCACCTGGCCACCATCTGGCTGACCACGGCCGGCTCGATCGCCTCGGCCTACTTCATCCTCGCGGCGAACGCGTTCATGCAGAACCCGATCGCGTTCCGCATCAACGAGGAGCGCGGCCGGGCCGAGTTGACCAGCATCGGTGAACTCCTGACCAACCCGATCGCGCTGGCCTCCTTCCCGCACACGATCTTCGCCTGCTTCATGGTGTCGTCGGGCCTCGTCATCTCGGTGGCGGCCTGGCACCTGCTGCGCAGGCAGAACGAGGACACCATGCGTCCCGCGCTCAAGCTGGGCATGTGGATGATGGTCGTCTCCGGGGCGCTCACCACCTTCTTCGGCGACTCGCTCAGCCTCGCCATGACCGCGGCTCAGCCCATGAAGATGGCGGCGGCCGAGGCGATGTACAAGACCGCGACGGGCGCCGAGGCATCCTTCTCGATCTTCACCCTCGGCACCCCCGACGGCGTGAGCGAGTTGTTCTCGATTCGCATCCCCTACCTGCTGTCCTTCCTGTCGACCCACACCCTCAACGGCACCGTCGAGGGCATCGACAACCTGCAGGCGCAGTACGTCACCCTGTACGGCCCCGGGGACTACACGCCGACGATCTGGATCACCTACTGGGCTTTCCGCTGGATGATCGGTCTCGGCATCGCGCACATCCTCGTCGCCGTGGTCGGCCTCTGGTTGACCCGGAATGGGCGCAGCCCGGAGGCCACCTGGGTCTGGAAGATCGCCATTTGGAGCTTCCCGTTCTCCCTGCTCGCGATGAGCGTCGGCTGGATCTTCACCGAGATGGGCCGGCAGCCCTGGCTCGTGTTCGGCCTCCTGCGCACCCAGGACGGCGTGTCACCCAATGTCAGCGGCGTCGAGATCCTGATCTCACTGATCGCGTTCACGCTGATCTACGGCGCTCTCGCCGTCGTCGAATTCAAGTTGATCCTGCAGGCCGTGCGGCAGGGACCGGCCCCGCTGGCGGAACCCGACCCGGTGTCCGGCAGGGTCAAGCCACAGGTCACGGTCTACTAGGAGCGCATGATGGAACTCAACATTCTCTGGTTCTGGATCATCGGTGCACTCTTTATCGGCTACTTCGTTCTCGACGGCTTCGACTTCGGCGTCGGCATGTCCCTGCCCTTCCTCGGCAAGGACGACCTCGACCGCCGGGTCATCATCAACACCATCGGGCCGGTCTGGGACCTCAACGAAACCTGGTTGATCGTGGCCGGCGCGGCCCTGTTCGCCGCGTTCCCGGAGTGGTACGCCACCCTGTTCAGCGGCTTCTACCTGGCCCTGCTCGTGATCCTGCTTGCCCTTATCCTGCGCGGGGTGTCGTTCGAGTACCGGCATCAGCGCCCAGAGGCGGCGTGGAAGAAGCGCTTCGACCTGATGATCGTGATCGGGTCCGCGGTTCCCGCCCTGCTCTGGGGTGTCGCCTTCTCCAACATCGTGCAGGGCGTGCCCCTGGATGCCGGCCACAACTACATCGGCTCCTTCTTCGACCTGCTCAATCCCTACGCCCTCCTCGGCGGCCTCACCACGCTGCTCCTGTTCTTCACCCACGGCGTGATCTTCATCTCCCTGAAGACCGAGGGGGACATCCGTCAGCGCGCCCAGAAGCTGGCCGTCAAGGCCGGGATCGTCACCATCGTGGTGGCCGCCTCATTCCTGGTCTGGACCACCCTCGCCTTCGGCAGCCTGGCCACCGCAGCCTTCGCCGTGCTCGCCGCCGTCGCCCTGATCGGGGCGTTCCTGGCGAACCTGCGCGGGTCCGAGGGATGGGCGTTCACGCTGATGGCCGCGACCATCGCCCTCGCGGTGCTGACGCTCTTCGCCTCCCTGTTCCCCGACGTGATGCCGGCCAGCAATGACGCGGCGAATAGCCTGACCATCGAAAACGCGTCCTCGACGCCGTACACGCTGCAGGTGATGAGCTGGACCGCCCTGTTCGCCATGCCGGTGATCCTCCTCTACCAGGGCTGGACCTACTGGGTGCTGCGCAAGCGGGTCAGTCGCACGACCGTCTCGGCCGACGTAGAGTCCGCCGTACACTGAATGTAAATGCGCCCATTCGATCCTCGGCTCCTCCGCTATGCGAGCGCCGCCCGGTGGTTCCTGTCGGTGGGTGCCCTGCTTGGACTGGCGCAGACCGTCACGGTCATCACGTTCTCCTGGCTATTGAGCCAGAGCATCACCCTCGCGGTGACGGGGGCGTCGCGGGCCGACCTCGCCTCGACCACCGCCGCCCTTGCGGGGGTGATCGTGGTCCGGGCCGCGCTGGTCTGGCTGCTCGAGGTGGCCGCCACCCGCGGGGCAGCCCAGGTCAAGAGCCAGCTGCGCCGCCAGGTGCTCGACCGCGTCGCCGAGCGCGGCCCGGACTGGATCAGCGGCCGGGCCGGCGCCGGCGTCTCCACCCTGGTCACCCAGGGGCTCGACGCGCTCGACAACTACTTCGCCCGCTACCTGCCCCAGCTCCTGCTGGCGGCGATCAGCACGCCCCTGCTGATCCTGGTGATGCTTGGGCAGGACCTGCCCAGCGGCATCACGGTCATCGTGGTGCTGCCGTTCATTCCAATCTTCATGGTGCTGATCGGCAAGGCCACCCAGTCCGTGCAGCACCAGCAGTGGGAGTCCCTGCAGCGGCTGTCGACGGGGTTCCTCGACCTCGTCGGCGGGCTCGGCACGCTCAAGATCTACGGCCGGGACCGTCGCCAGTTCGCCCGGGTACGCGCCATCACCGAGGACTACCGCGCCCGCACCATGACGGTGCTGCGGGTCTCCTTCCTCAGTGGTTTCGTGCTCGAGCTGGCGGCCAGCCTGTCGGTCGCCCTCGTCGCCGTCTCCATCGGCCTGCGCCTGGTCGACGGCACCCTCGCGCTCGGCGTCGGCCTGTTCGTGCTGCTGCTGGCCCCGGAGGCATTCTTGCCGGTGCGCCAGGTCGGCGCCCAATTCCACGCCGCGGCCGACGGCCTGGCCGCCGCGGCCGAGGTCTTCGCCATTCTCGACGACGCCGGGGCCGCGGCCGTCATCGCGTCCGCCCCGGCTGCCTCGGCCGCTCACCCCGGTCAGGGCCCCGCGGATGCCGGCGAGCTACGGTTCGAGCAGGTCACGATTCGGCGCGGCACGGATGCCCCGGTGCACGACTTCACCGCCGTGTTCCGCCCCGGCGAACTCACCGTGGTCGTTGGTCCGAGCGGCGCCGGAAAATCCACACTGGTGGCCGCCCTGCAGGGATTCGTCCCCTTCGACGGGCGGATCCGGCTGAATGGTGCCGAGCAGACTCCGGGCACACCTCGCCCCTGGCTGGCGTGGGCGGGGCAACGGCCGGGACTGTTCCATGGGACGATCGCCGACAACCTTGCGCTCGGCGACGCATCCGTCGACCCGGAGACCGTGACGCGGGCGCTGGAATGCGCCGGAGCCGCCGACCTCGACCCGGCCACCGTGCTCGGCGTCGCCGGCTCGGGGCTCTCCGGCGGGCAGGCTCAGCGGGTGGCCGCCGCGCGCGCGATCTACCGTGCCGAGGCGCACGACTGTGCCGTGATCGTTCTCGACGAGCCCAGTTCTGCCTTGGACGAGGCGGCGGAAGCTTCCCTCGTGGCCGGGCTGCGCCGGCTCACCGACCAGGGGCGGATGGTGATCGTGGTCAGCCACCGGCCCACGCTGCGGGACGCCGCCGACCAGATCGTTGCCCTGAACGAGGTGGCCCATGTCTGATTCCCGACCGAGCGCGAGCACGAGCACGAGCACGGAGGCGGCGGGCCCTGCCGAGGTGCGCGCCGTGCTGCGCCTGGCCCAGCCGCCGGCCCGCCGGTTCGCCCCTGGCCTGGCCGCAGGCGTGCTGAGCGCGTTCTTCGCGGTGGCTCTGCTGGCGTCGTCGGCCTGGTTGATCACCCGCGCGGCCGAGCAGCCGCCGATCATGTTCCTCTCGATGGCGGTCGTCGGCGTACGTGCGTTCGCGCTCGGCCGGTCCGCGTTCCGGTACCTCGAGCGGCTGGCCAGCCACGACGCCGCGTTCCGCCAGCTGGCGGACCTGCGTCTGGGCGTGTTCGCCCGTATCCTGCCGCTCGCCCCGGCCGGCCTCGGGGGCACGAGCCGCGGCGACCTGCTCAGCCGCCTCGTGCGCGACGTCGACGACCTGCAGGACTTTCCGCTGCGCGTCGTTCAGCCTCTCGCCACGGCCGGGATCCTCGCGATCGTGAGCGTGGCCGGGGTCTGGTCGGTGCTCCCCGCCGCCGGCCTGACGCTGGCGCTCACGCTGCTCGCCGCCGGCCTGCTGGCCACCTTCGCCTCCAGCGCGCTGTCCGCCCGATCGGAGCGGCGGCTCGCCCCTCTCCGCGGCGATCTCGCCGGAGAGGTGCTCGAGGTCGTGGAGAACCTCGACGTCCTGACCGCCTTCGGCGCCCTCGACGCCCGCCTGGCAACCCTCGCCGCGGCCGACGACCGGCTGCGCCGGACCTCGCTGCGCCGGTCCCTGGGGGTGGGCGTGCAGGGCGCCGTGCTGTCCCTGTTCGCCGGTCTGGCCACGGTCGCCGCGCTCTGGGTCGGCATTCCGGCTCTCTCCGGGCCGGCCGGAATCAGCGGTCCGGCCTTCGCCGTCGTCGTGCTGGTGCCCATGGCGGTGTTCGAGGTGTTCGGCATGGTCCCGCTCGCCCTCGGCGTCTGGCGCCAGGTGCACTCCAGTGCCGCGCGGGTGGCTTCCGCGGTGCCGACCGTGGTTCCGGTTGAGATTCCGGCGGAGCCGACCGTGGCCGGGGTGGGCGCGACTGCCGCCGTCGGCGCCCGCCCGGTGCTCGAACTCACCGACGTCGGCGCCCGCTGGCCAGGAGCCCTGACTCCCGGGGTCTCCGGCATCACCCTGCGACTGGCGCCGGGGGACCGCGTGCACCTGGCCGGTCCGAGCGGCGCCGGCAAGACCACGCTGGCCCAGACGTTGGTGCGCTTCCTCGACTACACGGGCTCGTACCGGCTCGACGGTGTCGAGGCACGCCTGCTGGCCCCGGCCGAGGTGCGCAGCCGGGTGGGACTGTGCGAGCAGCGTCCCTGGCTCTTCGACGACAGCATCCGTCAGAACCTGCTCTTCGCCCGCGAAACGGCCACCGACGACGACCTCGAGGCCGTGCTGGGCCGGGTCGGACTGGGGGAGTGGACCGCTCAGCGCGGCGGCCTCGACGCCCGGGTCGGTGAACGGGGCGCCCTGGTCTCCGGCGGTCAGGCCCAGCGGATCGCGCTGGCGCGCGCCCTGCTGGCGGACTTCCCGGTGCTCATCGTCGACGAACCCACCGCCAACGTCGACGAGGCGCAGGGCGACCTGCTGGTGCGGGACATCCTGGCCACGGCCAAGGAGGACGGACGCGCGGTGCTGCTCATCTCGCATACGCCCGTGCCCGACGACCTGATCACCGCGAGGGTCGCCGTGCCCGGACCGGCCCGCTGAAACCGGCCACTGAATGAAGCCGCCCCGCCGTGAGTGGTCAGAGCGTCGGCGGCTCGGGCTGTTCCATGTGCCGCTCCTCGCGCCGGTGCAGCCACCGCTTGACCAGGAAGGCGAGCAGTACGAAGGCCGCGATCGCGCCCACGAACAGATACCCGGCGAAGTGGAGCCGGTCGGAGAGTTCCCGGTAGCCCTCGGCGGCGGCAGAGCCGATCGAGACGTAGGCCACCGCCCAGATCACGCAGGCAGGAACGGTCCATCGCATAAAGGTGCGGTAGGGCATCGGGCTCATCCCCACCGTCAACGGGATCAGCGAGTGGAGCACGGGCAGGAACCGCGACAGGAACACGGCAATGCCGCCACGCCGGGCGAGGTAGATCTCGGCCCGGGCCCAGTTGCGCTCACCGAGGCGGCGCCCGAGTCGGCTCATCCGAATCCACGGCCCGAAATGGCGGCCCAGGGCGAAACCGATGCTCTCGCCGATCAGAGCTCCGACGATCACCGCGACGATGAGCCCCAGGAACTCGGCCGCGTTGCTCACCGCCGTGCTGGCGACGATCACGATGGAATCGCCCGGCACGACCAGGCCGACGAGCACGGATGTCTCCAGCAGCATCCCGAGTCCGGCCAGCAGGGTGCGCAGCACCGGGTCCACGCTGGACACTGTCTCGAGGATCCAGCTGAGGATGTCGTTCACGTCATACAGCCTAAGCCGTGTGCCCGCAGCGGGGCTGAGGACCCACCCTTGCCCCGCAACCGGGGGATACGCTAGCGTCTCCGCAGGGCCGTTCAACGACGACCGGCCCACGTTCGATCCAATCTGAGGGACCCTCATGACACAGAATCGGAATATTCGTCTGGCCGCCATCGGCACAGCCGTGGCGCTGTCCGTCAGCGTCGGGCTGCCTGCCCATGCCGACAACGGAACGGGCACCGGCGCGCTGCGCGAAGCCGTCACCGCGTCCGGAATCATCGAGCACCTGCAGGCTCTGCAGGACATCGCGGATGCCCACGGCGGCACGCGGGCATCCGGTACTCCCGGGTACGAGGCATCCGCCGTGTACGTCGAAGAGCAGCTCAGGGCCGCGGGGTACACGCCGACCCGGCAGCCCTACTCCTATGAACAGTTCGTGATGAACGCGGAATCGTTCGCGCAGCTCGCCCCCACCCCCACCACCTACCTGGGCGGAACCGACTTCGCCACGATGAGCTATTCCGGCTCCGGGCTGGTCGACGCGACGGTGCAGGCGGTCGACATCAACCTGGGGGGCGACCGGGCCTCGACCAGCGGCTGCGAAGCCGCGGACTTCGCCGGCTTCACACCCGGGAACGTCGCGTTGATCCAGCGCGGCACCTGCACCTTCCAGGTCAAGGCCGAGAATGCCATCGCGGCCGGCGCCGCCGGCGTGATCATCTTCAATCAGGGCAACGCCGACGACCGCCTCGGCCTCCTCAACGGCACGCTCGACGCCCCGCAGGCATCCGTGCCGGTGATCGGAACGAGCTTCGCGCTCGGCGAGGCTCTGGCCGGGCAGCCGGCCCCGTCTGTGCGCCTGGCCGTGGACGCCGAGGTCATCGTGACCGAATCCTTCAACATCCTGGCCGACACGGCCGGTCGGGCGGACCGCACGGTCGTGGCCGGGGCGCACCTCGACTCCGTCGCCGAGGGCGCGGGAATCAACGACAACGGCAGCGGCAGTGCCGCCATCCTCGAAACGGCCATCCAGCTCGCCGCCTCCGGCGACGCGCCCACCAACCGGGTGCGGTTCGCGTTCTGGGGAAGCGAGGAAGACGGCCTGGTCGGTTCCGAGTACTACGTGTCGCAGCTGACGAAACGCCAGATCAAGGAGCACGCCGTCAACCTGAACTTCGACATGGTCGCCTCGCCCAACTTCGTGCGCTTCGTCTATGACGGTGACGGCTCGTCCTTCGGCACCACCGGCCCGAACGGGTCGGCGCGGGTGGAGAAGGTCTTCCTGGACTACTTCGCCTCGCAGGGGCTGGCCGTGGAACCCACCGAGTTCGACGGTCGGTCCGACTACTTCGGGTTCATCGAGAACGGGATTCCGGCCGGTGGGCTCTTCACCGGTGCGGAAGACCTGATGACGGATGCCCAGGCGGTCACCTACGGCGGAGTCGCCGGCGCGCCGTACGACGCCTGCTACCACGCCGCGTGTGACGACATCACGAACATCAACGCGGTGGTGCTGGAGCAGATGGCCGATGCCATCGCCCACGCGACAAAGACCTTCGGAGAGACTACCTCCGCGGTCAACGGCACGACCAGGGGCGGCGGCTCCGGCACCATGGACCTTCAGTTCAAAGGCAGCCACGCCACGAAGTAGTAGCACTCTGTCACAGCTCCCGGCGCCTCCGTCCTGACGAATTCGACGGAGATTTTGCCGAAATCGGACCCGATCAACCCGGAACAGCCGATTTTCGCAAGAATCTCCGTCGAATTGGTTCGGAGCCGGTCACGGTGTGCGGAAGAGGTCTCGGCGGGGCGGCGGGGTGCTGCACTCCGGGGAGAATAGTGGCATCTAGGCTGGGAGCGTGACCGGGCCGATTCAGCGCATCCTCCTCACCGAGTGGTGGGACCCGGTCACCGTTTTCGACACCCTGTACCGTGACAGCCCGTACGCGTTCTGGCTGGATGCCGGAGACGGCGCTGCAACCGGCCTCAGCTACCTCGGGGCGGCGTCGTCCGGGTCCCGGTTCGCGATCGCCTCGGTACCGGAGGGGACCGTGACGGTCTCGGCCGCCGGGAACCCATCGGGGCCTGGTTTCGCCTCGCCCGGGACGATCTTCGAGTTCCTGCGCGCGGACCTGGCCGGCTCCACCGACGATTCCAGGGTCGGCACCGACAGCAGTCCGGCCGGCGGCACCGGCGGCTTCCGCCTCGGCTGGGTGGGCTGGCTCGGCTATGAACTCGGTGCCCAGACCGTGGGCACGCCCGTGCACGCCTCGCGCCACCCGGATGCCGCCCTGCTTGAGGTGCACCGGGTCCTCGTGTTCGATCACGCTGCGCGCACGGTCACCGCCCTCGCCCGTTGCGCCCCCGGCGACCCGACGGATGCCCCGCAGGCGTGGGCCGACGCCGTGCAGCACTCTCTCGCCGGGTCGGAGTCGTCACCGGCCGTAGCCGTGACCCGGCCTGTCCTGCAGTTATTCCGCGGCACCGGCACCGCCGATACCGACACCGGCACCGCCGATACCGACACCGGCACCGCCGATACCGACACCGGCACCGCCGATACCGATACCGCCGGCACCGTCGCGGCCCGGTGGCGGCACGACGCGCACCGATACGCCGAGCTCATCGCAGACTGCCAGGCCAGCATCCGGGCCGGCGACGCCTATCAGCTCTGCCTCACCAACGAGATCCAGGTCGACGTGCGACCGCACCCGGTCGACACCTACCTGGCCCTGCGTGCCGGCAGCCCCAGCCACCACGGCGGGTTCCTGCGCTTCGGGGACACCGCACTGCTCAGCGCCTCGCCCGAGGAATTTCTGGCCGTGACGGTTGACGGCCGGATCACCACCAAACCGATCAAGGGAACACGCGCCCGGTCCACCGGCGTCGTGCGCGACCAGGAACTCCGCGACGAACTCGAGGCCAGCGAGAAGGAACGCGCCGAGAACCTGATGATCGTCGATCTCATGCGCAACGACCTCGGCCGGATCGCCGAGCTCGGCAGCGTCCAGGTCACGACCCTTCTCGCCGTGGAGAGTTACGCGCATGTGCACCAGCTGGTCAGCACGGTCGAGGCGCGCCTGGCCGCGGGGCTGACCGGGGTGGATGTCGTCGAATCCTCGTTCCCGGCCGGTTCCATGACCGGAGCCCCCAAGATCAGTGCGATGACCATTCTCGACGCATTCGAGGACGGCCCGCGCGGGCTCTACGCCGGTGCCTTCGGCTATTTCGGGCAGGACGGCGCCGTCGACCTGGCCATGGTCATCCGCAGCATCGTTCTCGGCCCGGACGGGGCTTCCATCGGCACGGGGGGCGGCATCACGGCCCTGTCCGATCCGCTGGAGGAGATCGAGGAGACCCGGCTGAAAGCGGCGGCGCTCCTGGCCGTGCTCGGTGTTCACCTACCCGGCCCCGCAACGGGCCAGGGCCAGGTTTAGTAGCCTAGGAAAAGGACGCCGCCTCCGCGCGGCCCGGTGCCTGCTGGCGCAATCCCCACTGCAACGAAGAGAGTCACGTGGCACACGAGTACGACCACACCCGCACCGGCCGGGACAGCGACGAGGAAGTCTACGATTTCGCCGCCATCCAGGCGAAGTGGCAGCCGATCTGGGAAGAGCTCGACCCCTTCCGCACGAGCGACCCCGACGACAAGCGTCCGCGCAAGTACGTGCTCGACATGTTCCCCTATCCCTCCGGTGACCTGCACATGGGCCATGCCGAGGTCTACGCCCTCGGCGACATCGTCGCCCGGTACTGGCGCCAGCAGGGCTTCAACGTGCTGCACCCGATCGGCTGGGACTCCTTCGGGCTTCCCGCGGAGAACGCCGCGATCAAGCGCGGCATCGACCCGCGCGGCTGGACCTACGACAACATCGCGCAGCAGAAGAAGAGCATGAAGCTCTACGCGGCATCCTTCGACTGGTCCCGCGAGCTGCACACCAGCGACCCCGAATATTACAAGTGGAACCAGTGGCTGTTCCTGCAGCTCTACAAGAAGGGCCTCGCCTACCGCAAGGACAGCTGGGTCAACTGGGACCCGATAGACCAGACCGTGCTCGCCAATGAGCAGGTGCTCGCCGACGGCACCTCCGAACGCAGCGGCGCCGTGGTCGTCAAGAAGAAGCTCACCCAGTGGTACTTCAAGATCACCGAATACGCCGACCGCCTGCTCGACGACCTGAATCAGCTCGAGGGCACCTGGCCTGCCAAAGTGCTGAACATGCAGCGCAACTGGATCGGCCGCTCCATCGGCGCCGACGTCGACTTCGTGATCGAGGGCCGCGAGGAACGCATCAGCGTCTTCACGACCCGCCCCGACACCCTCTACGGGGCGACCTTCATGGTCGTCGCCCCCGACGCGGACCTCGCCGCCGAATTGGTCGCGGATGCCTCGCCCGCCGTCAAGGAACGGTTCCAGGAATACTTGGTCCAGGCTCAGAACAGCACCGAGATCGAGCGTCAGGCCACCGACCGGGAGAAGACCGGCGTGTTCCTCGAGCGCTACGCGATCAACCCGGCCAACGGTGAACGCCTGCCGATCTGGGCCGCGGACTATGTGCTCGCCGACTACGGCCACGGCGCCGTGATGGCCGTGCCGGCCCACGACCAGCGCGACCTCGACTTCGCCCGCCGTTTCGACCTGCCCGTGATCGTGGTCGTCGACACGACCGCCGCGGTCACCGGAATGGTTCCCGTGATCACCCAGGAGATGGTCGACGGCACCGAGGAGCTCCCCTCCCTCGAACCCGCCCGCACCGGGATCGCGCTGACCGGGGAGGGTCGCCTGATCAACTCCGGCGCGCTCAACGGCCTGAGCAAGAACACCGCGATCAAGCGGATGATCGAACAACTGGCCGCCGACGGAACCGGACGCGCCGCCAAGAACTATCGCCTGCGCGACTGGCTCATCTCCCGCCAGCGCTACTGGGGCACGCCGATCCCGATCATCCACGGCCAGGACGGCGCCGAGATCCCCGTTCCGGAAGACCAACTGCCCGTGCTGCTGCCGCCGACCGACGGCCTCGACCTCAAGCCCAAGGGCACATCGCCGCTCGGCGGAGCGACCGACTGGGTCAATGTTCCCAACCCGATCGACGGCACCCCGGCCCGCCGCGACGCGGACACCATGGACACCTTCGTGGACAGCTCCTGGTATTTCCTGCGCTTCCTCAACCCCACCGACGACACGTTGGCATTCGATCCCAAAGAAGCCGAGAAGTGGGCGCCCGTCGACCAGTACGTCGGGGGCGTCGAGCACGCCATCCTGCACCTGCTCTACGCGCGCTTCATGACCAAGGTGCTCTTCGACCTCGGCTATGTCAGCTTCACCGAGCCGTTCACGGCGCTGCTGAACCAGGGAATGGTCATCCTGGACGGCGCCAAGATGTCCAAGAGCAAGGGCAACCTGGTCTACTTCACCGAGGAGGTCGACAAGTTCGGCGTCGACGCGGTGCGGCTCACCATGGCCTTCGCCGGACCACCGGAAGACGACATCGACTGGGCGGATGTCTCGCCGGTCGGCTCCGCCAAGTTCCTGGCCCGCGCCTGGCGCGTCGCCCGTGACGTCACGAGCACACCGGACGTCGATTGGAGGGCCGGCGACGCCGGTCTCCGAAGGGTCACGCACCGGTTCCTCGCCGACGCCCCCGGCCTGGTCGAGTCGTTCAAGTTCAACGTGGTCGTCGCCCGCCTGATGGAACTTGTCAACGCCACCCGCAAGGTGATCGACACGGGCTCCGGCCCCGCGGATGCCGCGGTGCGCGAGGCCGCGGAGGTCACCGCCATGGCGCTCAACCTGTTCGCGCCCTACGCGGCCGAGGACATGTGGCAGCACCTCGGCTATGAGCCGTGTGTCGCGCTCGTTCAGTGGCGCAAGGCCGACCGCACCCTGCTCGTGGAGGAGTCGGTCACGGCGGTCGTGCAGGTCGACGGCAAGGTGCGCGACCGCATCGACGTGTCCCCGAAGATTTCCGGCGACGAGCTGGAGCGTCTCGCGCGCACCTCGGCCGAGGTCATTCGCCGGATCGGCGACCGCGAGATCATGAATGTGATCGTGCGCGCGCCAAGGCTGGTCAGCATCGTCACCCGCGGCCAGTAGCCCCAAAGGCCAGTAGTCCCACGTCCTTGCCTCCCCAGGGTGGCGCCTCACGGTGCCGCCCACAGCGTGCGGCCGCGCACCGGGGCTCCGGCTTACGTCGGCGTAGCCTGCCGGGATGGAGCCTGACCCGATAGTCGCGGCACTCGACCGCTTGGCCCCGAGCGCGCAGGGGCGTGCCCCTGCGCGCGTGCGCATCGGGGTCGGTGCGGCCGTGGTGCTGCTGATCGCGGCGCTGGCCACCGCGGTGGTCGTGTCCGCGCTCGGACAACAGGCCGGTCATCAGGTGGTGTCTCCGGCGGATTCGGCTGCGGGATCGGGCTCGGGCGCCGGTGCCGGCACGGCTGCCGGCGGCGCCGACACCGGCCCGGCCCCGAGCTCGTCGGGGGCGGCTTCGGCATCCGGTGGCCTCATCTTCGTGCATGTGCTCGGTGCCGTGCGTCGTCCCGGGCTCTTCGAACTCTCCACCGGTGCTCGGGTGATGGATGCCGTTGCCGCCGCCGGCGGGCTGACCGAGACCGCCGATCCGGCCGGCACGAATCTCGCCCGCAAGCTCAGCGACGGGGAGCAGGTGTATCTGCCGCAGCTCGGGGAAGTGCCCGTCGGACCGCCGCCGGGTGCCGGCTCGGTCCCCGGTGGCGCACCCGGCCCGGGTGTCGGCCCGTCGGCCCTGGTCAACCTGAACACGGCCACCCTTGTCGACCTCGATACCCTGCCGCGCATCGGACCGGCCATGGCCCAACGCATCCTGGACTACCGCGACACCAACGGGCCGTTCGCCACCGTCGAGGACCTGCGCAATGTCACCGGCATCGGCGAGAAGACCTTCGAGGGGCTCAGCGCCCTGGTCACGGTGTGAGCGCGGGCGATCGGATTCGTCCGGCGAATCGGAGCGGCGCCAATTAGGAGCGGCGAGGACATCCTCGAATAGTGGGCACGCCTCCCCACCCACGGGCCGGAGGGAACGGCCCACAGATCATGGAGGGAACCGAGGAGAGTCACGGACGCGCTTAGCCTCCCGGTATGACGCGCAGACCCCCCGCTGCAGGATTCGCTCAGCGGATCACGGCATGACCGGGCTCGACCTGCGCCTGGTGCTCCCCGCGGCGGCCGCGTGGCTGGCGGCCTGGTTGCTCATTGCCGTCCCCGAGTGGGCGGCCGGTGCGCAGGCCGCGCTCTGGAGCGTTTCACTCTGCGTGGGTCTGGTCGTGGCTCTGCGTCTGGTCCGGCCCTGGGGAGCACCGGTGTGCGGAGTGCTCCTGGTCTGCTGCGCGGCGGCCGCGCTGCTGGCATCCGCCGTCACGGTCGCCGCGCCGGGGCGGTTGCCGGACGCCGTGCGGGAGGAAGCGGCCCGCCAAGCCGGCGTGACCCTGCTCCTCACGGTGTCGTCGATCCCGGTGCAGACGCAGTCGTTCGGTGCGCCCACCCTGTTCGGCCCTGCAGGGGCCGACTCCGACACCGACCTCGGCGCATCTCCCCGGGTGCGATTCCGCGGCATCCTGACCGGGATCGAGCCGGGCGGGGCTGCCAGCGGCGATACGGCCAGGGACGACGCTGTGCGGGACGATGCCGTGCGGAACGGTACTCTGCGGAGCCTGTCGGTTCCAGTGGTCGTGTTCGCAGAGGCCGCCCAGGACACGGCGGCGACGCTCCAGATCGGCAGCGTCCTGCGGCTGGACGCCACCCTCCGGCTCACCGCGGCCGGGGATGCGGCGTCCGCCCTGGTCTTCGGGCGCGGAATGCCCGAGCTCGTCGATACGCCGCCCTGGTGGCTCGGCTGGGCCGCGGAGCTGCGCACCCTGTTCACGGCCGCCGCGGGGGAGCTGCCCGGTGACGGCGGCGACCTGCTGCCCGGCCTGGCTATCGGCGACACGAGTTCGGTCGAGGCTGATCTGGATGAAGCGATGAAGACGAGTTCCCTCAGCCACCTCACAGCCGTGTCTGGGGCCAACTGCGCCGTGGTGATCGCGGGCGTTATGCTCCTGACTGGGTTTCTGGGACTGCGCCGCGGCATCCGGATCGGGATTTCGCTGCTCACCCTGCTCGCGTTCGTCGTGCTGGTGACACCCGAACCCAGCGTGCTGCGCGCCGCCCTGATGGCCACGATCCTGCTGCTCGGGATCGCCTCGGGGCGGCCGGGCCGAGGCGTGCCGCTGCTCGCCCTCGTCGTGATTCTGCTGCTCGCGGCCGACCCGTGGCTGGCCCGCAGCTACGGCTTCGCCCTGTCGGTGCTCGCGACGGCGGGCCTGCTCGTACTGGCCGCGCCGCTCACCCGGCTGCTGCACCGCTGGCTGCCCGCCTGGCTCGCTGCGGTGATCGCCATCCCGCTGGCCGCACAGCTGGCCTGCCAGCCGGTGCTCGTGCTGCTCACCCCAACCCTTCCGCTGTACGGGGTGCCCGCGAACCTGCTGGCCGGTCCCGCGGCTCCGGCCGCCACCGTGATCGGTCTGATCGCGTGCCTGCTGCTGCCCTGGTTGCCCGGCGTCGCCGGGGGAGTGCTTTACCTGGCTTGGTTGCCAGCCGCCTGGATCGCGGCGATCGCCCGCACGTCCGCAGGGCTTCCCGGCAGCCGTCTGCCCTGGCTGGGGGGCGCGATCGGTATGCTCGTGACCGTCCTGCTGACCGTGGCGGTGGTTGCGTTGGTGCTGCGCGGCCGGGGGCAGGTCCGGGCGCACTGGCCGATCGGGGCGATTGCGGTTCTGGTCCTGGCCACCGGCAGCTACGGCGGAAGCCTGATCGGAGCCGGCGTCGGCCGGGCCGTGGCGTTTCCGGCGGACTGGCAGATCGCCGCCTGCGACATCGGGCAGGGTGACGCGATCGTCGTGCGTGACCGTGAACGCTACGCGCTCGTCGATGTGGGGCCCGACCCGGTTCTCCTCAGCGAATGCCTAGACACGCTCGGCATCGACCGGATCGACATCCTCGTGTTGACCCACTACGACCTGGACCACATCGGCGGGGTCTCCGCCGTGATCGGCCGGGTCGACACGGCTCTGGTCGGCATCCCGGAGAATGCCGACGATGAGCGCCTGCACGATGCCCTTGCCGCGGGCGGGGCCGAGATCCGGGAGGCCGCCCGCGGTGACACCGGCACCCTCGGGGAGCTGCGCTGGGAGATCCTCTGGCCGGTGCGGGGCTCGCCGGTGATGCAGACCGGCAACGAGGGCAGCGTGACGATCGGGTTCGACGGTCGGGGCATCCGTTCCCTCTTCCTGGGAGATCTCGGCGAGGAGTCCCAGGACGCGCTCCGGCGTCGTGATGGTCCGGGCTCGGTGGATGTCGTCAAGGTCGCCCACCACGGGTCGGGGGACCAGAGTCCGGCGCTCTACGCCGATCTCCGGGCCACGGTGGGGCTGATCTCCGTCGGCCGGGAGAACGGCTACGGGCATCCCACGGACACGATCCTGGACATCCTCGGGTCCGTGGGCACGCTGGCCTTTCGCACCGACCAGCAGGGGCTGCTCGTGATCGCCCCGGGGCCGGGCGGTGGTGCGCTGACGGTCTGGACCGAGAGCGTGCGGGGCGAGACCGTGGCGGTCGCCGGCCCCGGATAGTCTTGACAGAACCTGCACCGCCTCGACCGAAGGAACCCCGAGTGGCCGCACGAACCGCCTCATCCGGCCGGGCCGCACCCCGCGCCGCGCCGAAAACGGCCGCCATTCCGCAGCTGGCCTGGCATCAGGTGCGGCCGGCCCCGATCATCCTGGTGTCCGGAACCGAGGTCTTCCTGGCCGAGCGTGCGATCCGCCAGCTGCGGGACTTCCTCAAGCTCGAAGACCCCAGCCTGGAGATCAGCGACGTGCAGGCAGACAGTTATGCGCCCGGCGAGCTACTCACCATGGCCAGCCCGTCTCTCTTCGGCGAACCGCGGCTGATCCGGGTCAGCTCGGTGGAGAAGTGCAGCGATACCTTCCTCGCGGATGCCCTGGACTACCTGCAGAACCCGGCCGAGGACACCTACGTGGTGCTCCGGCACGGCGGCGGTGTGCGCGGCAAGAAGCTGCTCGACACCATCCGCTCCGGCATCGGAGGCGGCATCGAGGTCGTCTGCGCCGAGTTGAAGAAGGACTCCGACCGCCACGACTTTGCCTCCGCCGAGTTCAAGACGGCCGGCAAGCGGGTCACGCCCAGCGCGCTGCGGTCCCTGGTCGCCGCGTTCTCCGGCGACCTGGCCGAACTCTCCGCGGCCTGCCAACAGCTCATCGCGGATGTGGGCGCCGAGGTGACCGAGACGACCGTGGACCGCTACTACGGTGGCCGGGTCGAGGCCAACGCGTTCAAGGTGGCCGACGCGGCGATCGCCGGGCATCAGGGTGAGGCGCTCGTCATCCTGCGCCACGCCCTGTCCTCCGGTGCGGACCCGGTCCCCGTGGTGGCCGCGTTCGCCATGAAGATCCGCACCATGGCGAAACTCTGCGGGGCGCGCGGCGGCTCGGGCCAGCTGGCGTCGCAGTTCGGGCTCGCCCCCTGGCAGGTCGAGCGTGCCCAGCGCGACCTGCGGAACTGGACCGACGAGGGTTTGGCCCGCTGCGTCGTGGCACTGGCCGAGACGGATGCCGCGGTGAAGGGTGCCGAGCGCGACCCCGTGTTCGCCCTCGAGCGGCTCATCGGCGTGATTGCCCGACGGGGTGAGAACTGACCGGGCTCGGCCCGGCTGAGGTCAGCTGCTCCGGCACCTGCACGGCAACGTCTTCCTCTCGCACTCCCCGTTGCGGTCCGGACCGCCCGAGGGGACCATCGAGACATGACCAAATACCTCATCTCCTTCCCTGGTGAAGCCATGGTGCTCACCGATGATGACTTCCCGCTCGCCGTCGCGGAATCCCATGCGGTGATCGAGGAGGCCAAGGCCGCTGGCGTCTATGTGTTCGGTGGCGGAATCGAGGAGGGAATCGATCCTGTCCTGGTCTCCGCCGACGGGACGGTGAGTATGGATCTCTATCCGGGAGCGACCTCACGGGCGGGTTCACCGTGTTGGAGCTGCCCACGCGGGAGGCCGCGGTCGGGTGGGCGAGGAAGCTCGCGCAGGCCTGCCGGTGCTCGCAGGAGCTCCGCGAGTTCGGGTATGACTCGGCGAGCTAGGAACAGGACTGAATCATCGGCGAAGAGTCAGGGAGAGGCCGGCTCCTTGTCGACCCGGTAGCACCTCCCGCAACATTTGGAGCCTAGGACCGGACACACGAAAGCCCCCACCGAAACGGAGGGGGCGATTGTGTGCGCCGGTCAGGGCCGGTGAAGGGTCCTGAGCCGGGTCAGGCGGAGACTAGACGAGGGCGTTGACCGACTTGGCGATCGCGGACTTCTTGTTCGCGGCCTGGTTCTGGTGGATGACGCCCTTGCTGACGGCCTTGTCGAGCTTCTTCGAAGCAATGGCGAGGCTGGCGACGGCCTTGTCCTTGTCGCCGGAGGCGATCGCGAGGCGCGTCGCGCGGACGGCGCGCTTGAACTCGCTCTTGACCGACTTGTTGCGCTCCTGGGCCTTCTTGTTGGTGCCGATACGCTTGATCTGCGACTTGATATTTGCCACGTTTATACGCTTTCGTTAGGTTCTTGTTCGGATGGGCCGCTTGGCGGTAGAGGGCGCCGTGCGGCAATAATCGTGTGGGGTGGGACCCAACACGCAAGCCAACAGGAAACGATACCAGTTATTCGCTCAGGCCGACAATCGGACCCGGCCGGTCGATGGCAATGTCCTTGAGGATGCCGCGCAGCACCGCCGCGAACCGCTCCGGCTGGGCAAGGCTGACGAGGTGCGACGCACGGGGAACGATCACGAGGCGGCCGTCCCGGCAGGCGGCGAGGAAACGTCGCTCATGTAGCCGGAACTGGTCGAGTGAACCGTTGACCAGCCACACCGGTCCGGGATAGCGTGCCAGGCTGTCGAGCGGGCGGAGGGTTCCGGTGGCGCCGAGCCCGGCATCCATCACGCCCAGCGGTACCCCACCGGAGAGCGTGTCGGCGGCCCCGTGCGGTGGCAGGAGCACTCGCACGAGCGTGGTGTGGAGCCACAGTCCCTGGTCGGGCAGCCGGCGGATCAGCCGGGCCAGTCCCCGGTAGGCGTCAAGCGGCCAGCCGGCGGGAACCGCACAGCTTCCCGCGGCGACCAGCCCGGCCACCTTCTGCGGGTGGCGTGCGGCGTACTCGATGGCGTAGTAGCCGCCCAAGGACAGTCCGACCAACAGCACCCGGCCACCCAGGGCGTCGACTCCTTCGTCGATGGCGGCCAGGGCGCCCGCCACGGTGAACGGTTCGTCCATGCGGGAGCCGTGCCCCGGCAGATCGATCGCGAGCGCCGGATGCCCCGTCTCGCCCAGCATGAACAACTGGTGCCGCCACATGGTGCTCGACGTGCGGATCCCGTGGACGAAGAGAACGGGGATGGCGGGTGTCATTCATTCCTCCTCAATGAGCAGCGATATTACAGAGGTGGCCCGACATACGGGCCCGTACCGAGGGAGCCTCACACGGGAACCGTTGCTCGGTGCAGTCGTGAGAACGAATTCGACGGACATTTTTCCGAAATCGGACACAGATGGGTGGAAAAAGCTCATTTTCGGGAAATTCTCCGTCGAAGTGGTTCACGGCAGTGATGCACGGCAGTGGTTGGCTGCGAGCGCCGAGCGTCGAGCGTCGAGCGTCGAGCGTCGAGCGCTGAGCGGTCCAGAGCGGCCGCCTGGAACGCGGAGCAGCAGCGGCGAAACGGGGACCCAGCCACCTATGGGAGAATTGCCAGACCATGTCACCGAGACCCCTCACGGCGCTTGAACCGGCCGCCACCCCGCCCGAGTTCATCCGCAACTTCTGCATCATCGCCCACATCGACCACGGCAAGTCCACGCTGGCCGACCGGATGCTGCAGATCACCGGCGTCGTCGACGACCGTTCGATGCGCGCCCAGTACCTCGACCGGATGGATATCGAGCGCGAGCGCGGCATCACCATCAAGAGCCAGGCCGTTCGGATGCCGTGGGAACTCGACGGCCAGACCTACGCACTGAACATGATCGACACTCCCGGCCATGTGGACTTCACCTATGAGGTGTCCCGCAGCCTGGCCGCGTGCGAGGGAGCCATCCTCCTCGTCGACGCCGCCCAGGGCATCGAGGCGCAGACCCTCGCCAACCTCTACCTGGCGCTGGAGAACGACCTCACCATCATCCCGGTGCTGAACAAGATCGACCTGCCGGCCGCTGACCCCGACAAGTATGCGAAGGAGCTCGCCAGCCTGATCGGCGGCAGCCCCGACGACGTGCTCCGGGTCTCCGGTAAGACCGGCGTCGGCGTCGCCGAACTCCTGGACCGGGCCACCCGCCTCATCCCGGCCCCGGTGGGCGACCCGGCCGCCCCGGCCCGCGCGATGATCTTCGACTCGGTCTACGACAGCTACCGCGGCGTCGTCACCTACGTGCGCATGATCGACGGCAAGCTGGGCCCGCGCGAGAAGATCCAGATGATGTCGACCCGGGCCACGCACGAGATCCTCGAGATCGGCGTCACCTCGCCCGAGCCCACCAACAGCAAGGGCCTCGGAGTCGGCGAGGTCGGCTACCTGATCACGGGCGTGAAGGATGTGCGCCAGTCGAAGGTCGGCGACACGGTCACCACGGCGCTCCGCCCCGCGACCGTCGCCCTGCCCGGTTACACCGAGCCCAAGCCGATGGTCTTCTCGGGCCTGTACCCGATCGACGGCAGCGACTACCCGGCCCTCCGCGAGGCCCTCGACAAGCTCAAGCTCTCCGACGCGTCCCTCGTCTACGAGCCCGAGACATCCGTCGCCCTCGGATTCGGTTTCCGCTGCGGCTTCCTCGGCCTGCTGCACCTCGAGATCATCACCGAGCGGCTCGACCGCGAATTCGGCCTCGACCTGATCACCACCGCTCCCAGCGTGATCTACGAGGTCACCACCGACGATAAGAAGTCGGTCACGGTGACCAACCCGAGCGAGTTCCCGAACGGCAAGATCGCCAAGGTCGAGGAGCCCATCGTGAAGGCGGCCATCCTCGCGCCCAAGGACTACGTCGGTGTGATCATGGAACTCTGCCAGAGCCGCCGCGGAACCCTGCTCGGCATGGACTACCTCGGTGAAGACCGGGTCGAGATCCGCTACACGATGCCGCTCGGCGAGATCGTGTTCGACTTCTTCGACAACCTGAAGAGCCGCACCGCCGGCTACGGCTCGCTCGACTACGAGCCGATCGGCTCGCAGGAGGCCGACCTGGTCAAGGTCGACATCCTGTTGCAGGGCGAACAGGTCGACGCGTTCAGCGCGATCGTGCACCGCGACAAGGCCTACGACTACGGCGTGCTGATGACCGGGCGCCTCCGGAAACTCATCCCGAGGCAGCAGTTCGACGTTCCCATCCAGGCCGCGATCGGCGCCCGTATCATCGCACGCGAGTCGATCAGCGCCATTCGCAAGGACGTCCTCGCCAAGTGCTACGGCGGTGACATCTCCCGCAAGCGCAAGCTGCTGGAGAAGCAGAAAGAGGGAAAAAAGCGAATGAAGATGGTCGGCCGGGTCGAGGTTCCCCAGGAGGCGTTCATTGCCGCCCTGTCCGGCGACGAACCCCCGAAGAAGAAGTAGACGGATGCGCCGCGCCACCTTCACCGACACAGCCGTCACCTACGCGTCCATCGGCGGCACCCTCGCCCCCGACCTTCTCCGGTTCCCACCCAAGGGGTACCGGCCCCTCGAGCGCACCGTGCGCCTCGGCAGCGGCGAGGAGCGCTTCGAGCTCGCCTCGAAGTCGCTGATGACCTGGGGTGTGCAGCGGGGGAGCGGCATGACCGTCACCGACCTTCTGGACGGCACCGGTCAGCAGTACACGGGGCTCGTCTTCGACGCCGACGGTCAGGCCGCCCGCAACCAGAAGGTCGAGCCGGACGAGGCCGTCTTCGCCGAGGACGGAACCCCCTACATCGTCAACGGGATGTCCGCGCACCTCACGACCAAGTTCGGGCCCTTCACGATCGACGCCCCCGTGCGTGTGGTCTACGTGATCGATGAGCCCAACCGCCTCGGCTACGCCTACGGCACCATGGCCGGGCACCCAGCCAGCGGTGAGGAGTCATTCATCGTCGAGAGGCGCGCGGACGACTCGGTCTGGCTCACCATCCGTGCCTTCTCGCGCCCCAGTTCCTGGGTCTACCGGCTCGGCTGGCCGCTCGTGCGACGGCAGCAGTCGAAAATCACAGCACGGTACCTGCGCGCGCTGCATCCGATCGGCGCGGTCTAACCGAATGGGCAGTGCCCTCCCTCTCGGCGACCCCGCACCCCGCGACGGCCTGCTACCGGCCTCGGCCGCCGTGGGGGCGGCCGGGCGCGACTTCGGCGTCTACCTGCACGTGCCGTTCTGCCGGGTGCGTTGCGGCTACTGCGATTTCAACACCTACACCGCCACCGAGTTGCGCGGCGCATCACAGCACGACTATGCCGGTCAGGCGATCAGCGAGGTCGAGGCGGCCGGCCGCATCCTGACCCTGTCGGGCGTGCCAGCCCGCGAGGCGGCGACCGTCTTCTTCGGCGGCGGAACCCCCACCCTGCTTCCGGCCGACGACCTGGTGCGGATGCTGCAGGCCGTGCGCTCCACCTGGGGCATCGCGCCCGACGCGGAGGTGACCACCGAGGCGAACCCCGACTCTGTCGACGCCGCCTACCTCGCCCGCCTCGCCGAGTCAGGCTTCACCCGGGTGTCCTTCGGCATGCAGTCCGCTGTGCCGAGCGTGCTGGCCACCCTCGAGCGCACCCACGACCCCGAGCGCGTGCCACTGGTCGTGCAGTGGGCCCGCGAGGCCGGCCTCGACGTGTCCCTCGACCTGATCTACGGCACTCCGGGGGAGACCCTCGCGAATTGGCGCACCAGCCTCGAGCACGCCATCCGTCAGGCACCCACGCACATCAGCGCGTACTCGCTCATCGTTGAGGAGGGCACCAAACTCGCCCGCCAGATCAAGCGCGGCGAGTTGGCCTCGGTCGACGACGACGTGCAGGCGGAGTTCTACGAGTTGGCCGATGACCTTCTGTCGCGGGCCGGCTACAGCTGGTACGAGGTGAGCAACTGGGCCACGGACCACGCTCACCGTTCCCGCCACAACCTTGCCTACTGGCGCAGCCAGGACTGGTGGGGCGTCGGGCCCGGAGCGCACAGCCACATCGGCGGGGTGCGCTGGTGGAACGTCAAGCATCCGTCGGCCTATGGCGACCGGATCCGCGCCGGCGACTCACCGGCCGCGGGTCGGGAGACCCTCGACGCGGCCACCCAGGAAGTGGAGCGGGTGCTGCTGCTCACCCGCATCCGCGAGGGCATTCGCATCGACTCCCTCAGCCCGCTCGGCCGCCGCGAGGTGGCCGGGCTGATCGCTGACGAACTCATCGACGCGCGAGCAGCCCTCTCCGGGTCCGTCGAACTGACCCGAAGAGGACGCCTCCTGGCGGATGCCGTCGTGCGCCGACTGGTCGCGGACTGACTAGTTCACGAACTTGATCGTGAGCGGGTACGTGTAGTACTCGCCCCGGTTCGCCGCAAGGGCGGCCATGATGCCGAAGACGATCGCCAGCACCCAGGCGGCAGCCAGGAGCAGGAAGCCGACGACGACGATGGTGAGGACCGAACCCACGATGTAGGCGAGCAGCAGCGTCAGCTGGAAGTTCAGGGCGGCCGCCGTGTGTGCCCGGATGAACGGGCCGCGTTCCTTGAGCACGATGTAGCCGACCAGAGCGGGCAGCGGGCCGAACAGAATCCCACCGATGTGGATGAGAGTGGCCCACAGCTTCTCGTCGGCCGGGTTCAGTTGAGTCGGTGCCTGGTACGGGTTAGGCGGAGGCGGGGTGTAATCGGACATGTTGCTCCTTCGATAGAAAAGACTGGCTCGGGCCGGCTACTTGATGAGGCGCAGGGCGAACGGGTACCGGTAGTGGTTCCCATCCTTGGCCTGGAGATAGCCGAGCACCGAGAAGACTACGCCGAGGATGTAGAGCACCCAGGCGAGACCACCGATGACGCCGCCGATGCCGAACGTGAGGAAGCCGATGACCGTCGCAAAGAAGTTGACCGCGAAGTAGCCGATCAGAAGTGTGATCTGAAAATTGAGCGCTTCCTTGGCCTCGACGCCGGTCAGGGGTCCGCGGTCCTTGAAGAGCAGCCACAGCACCAGGGACGGCAGGAACATCAGGATCCCGCCGAGGTGGGCGAGGGACGCCCACTGGCGGTCATCCGCCTCGGACACAGGTGACGGTCCGGGGGCGGCAGGCTGATACGGCGGTTGCGGCGGCCGCTGGCCCTGGTAGGGATCATCGGGTCCGGGTCCGGGACCGGTGAAATTGCTCATGATCGTGCCTTTCAGTGCACAGGGGAAGGGGTGGTACATGCCAAAGTTACCGCGCCCAGACATTCGGGAGCAATGGGGAAGCCCAGCCGGTCGCGGTATGATTGGCAGTCACATACCCCGAGTGCCAACCAGTGCTGCACTCACGACGCTGGGAGGAGGCGAGAGTCATGGTGTCCGATCGCAGTCTCGAAGTCCTGCGGGTGATCGTTCAGGACTACGTTGCCTCCCGCGAACCCGTCGGGTCCAAATCTATCGTCGACCGGCACTCCTTCGGGGTCTCGGCGGCCACGATCCGCAACGACATGGCCCTGCTCGAAGAGGAGGAGTTGATCGCGGCCCCGCACACCTCGTCGGGCCGGATCCCCACCGACAAGGGTTACCGCCTGTTTGTCGACCACCTCGCCGATCTGCGGCCGCTCTCGGCGGCGCAGCGCCAGGCCATCGAGACGTTCCTCGGCCAATCGGCCGACCTCGACGAGGTGCTGGCCCGCAGCGTGCGGCTGCTCTCCCAGCTCACCCACCAAGTCGCGCTGGTGCAGTATCCGTCGCTGTCCCGCGCGAAGGTGCGCCATATCGAACTGGTTCCTCTATCCGAAACCCGCCTCCTGTCCGTTCTGATCACGGATGCCGGACGTGTCGAGCAGCGCGTCGTCGACCTGCCCCGGCCGCTGGCGGAAACCGTTCTGGTCGAGCTGCGGGCCCGGCTGAATGCGGCCCTGGTCGGTCTCGGCATGAGCGAGGCCGCCGGTTCCCTCACCGCGGGCACCCTGACCGCCGCCGCCGACCTCGGCTCGTTCGATCAGCAGGAAGCCGTGGAGCTGATCATCGGCACACTGCGCGACCAGGTCGGCGCGAACCGGCAGGACCGGCTCGTGATGGCCGGCGCCGCCAACCTCGTGCGCACCGAGGAAGACTTCACCGGCAGTATCTACCCGGTGCTCGAGGCCATCGAAGAACAGGTCGTGCTCCTGCGGCTGTTCGGTGAGATGGCCACCGACCAGCACGGCGTGTCTGTCAGCATCGGCCGGGAGAACGCCCCGTTCGGTCTGGCCGAGACATCCGTGCTCACCAGCGGCTACTCGTCGCAGGGCGGCAACCTGGCCCGCCTCGGCGTGCTGGGCCCCACCCGAATGGACTATTCAAACAACATGGCGGCCGTCCGAGCGGTCGCCCGCTACCTTTCACGCCTTCTCGGCGAGAATTGACCAGGTCCCCCTGCCCAGAGGTCGGGGGCCCGCATTCAGAACGAACCCATATTTCAGAACAGACCTAGGAGAGCCAGCTTTGGCTGACCATTACGAAGTACTCGGCGTTGCACGCGACGCCTCGACCGACGAGATCAAGAAGGCCTACCGCAAGCTCGCCCGGCAGCTCCACCCCGACGTGAACCCGGGAGCGGATGCATCCGAACGTTTCAAGTCCGTCACGCACGCCTACGACGTGCTCAGCGACGCCAAGCAGCGCGACAACTACGACCGCGGCGGCAACGGCCGCTCGGGGGGAGGCGCGGGTGGCGGTTTCGACGGCAACTTCGGCAACTTCGGCGACATCTTCGAAACCTTCTTCGGCGGCGGCGGGGGATCCACCCGCGGCCCCCGGTCTCGCCGCGAGCGCGGCCAAGACGCCCTGATCCGGGTCGAACTCGACCTCGACGAGATCATCTTCGGCACGCACCGCGACCTCGAGGTCGACACGGCCATCGTCTGCGGTACCTGCAGCGGAACCTGCTGCCAGCCGGGCACTGCACCCGTCACCTGCGACATCTGTCACGGCACCGGCAACATCCAGCGCGCTGTGCGCTCGCTGCTCGGCAACGTCATGACCAGCAGCCCCTGCGGGTCCTGCCGCGGCTACGGCACGATCATCGCCACGCCCTGCGTCACCTGCCAGGGCCAAGGCCGCGTGCGCGCGCGACGCACTGTCCCCGTCGACATCCCCGCCGGGGTCGACACGGGCCTGCGCCTGCAGATGCCCGGAAGCGGCGAGGCCGGCCCGGCCGGCGGCCCCAACGGCGACCTCTACCTCGAGATGAAGGTACGCCACCACGACGTCTTCAGCCGCGACGGCGACGACCTGCTCGCCACCCTCGAGGTGCCGATGACGGATGCCATCCTCGGCACCTCCGCGACCGTCAAGGCGCTCGACGGCGACATCGAGGTCGAACTCAAGCCGGGCACGCAGAGCGCCGAGGTCATCACGGTCAAGGACCGCGGCGTCACCCGACTGCGCGGAAACGGGCGCGGTGACCTGAAGATCGGCGTTCACGTGGTCACGCCGACCCGCCTCGACCACAAGGAACGCGAACTGATCGAAGCCTTCGCCGCCCGCCACAAAGCGCCGGAACCGTCACTCAGCGCCTTCCAGCAGGGCCTGTTCGCCAAGCTGCGCGATCGGTTCCGCGGCTAGACGTCCATGGCACATTTCTTCATCGATGAGGCGCTCCTGGCCACCGACTGCGTGCCGGGGGCAGTCGTCGGGATCACCGGCGCCGAGGCGCGGCACGCGGTCACCGTCAGCCGGGTGCGACCGGGTGAGCACCTGCAGATCGGGAACGGGGCCGGGCTGATGCTCTCCGCCACCGTGGTCGGCGCGGACGCGAGCCTGTTGACCCTGCGCGTCGAAACGGTGACCGTGACCGCGCGCGTGACGCGGCGCATCCGTTTGGTCCAGGCCCTCGCCAAGGGAGACCGGGACGAACTGGCCGTGCAGGCTGCCACGGAGCTCGGCATCGACGGGGTCATCCCCTGGGCCGCATCCCGGTCGGTGACCCGCTGGGAGGGTGCGAAGGTGCAGAAGGGCCGAGATCGCTGGTCCAGCATCGTGCGCGAGGCCTCCAAGCAGTCGATCCGCGCGTGGCTGCCCACTGTCGCGGACCTGATGAGCACAAAAATGCTGGCCGAGCTGGCCGGCTCCACCCGAATGCTGCTATTGGAACCCTCCGCGACTGAACGCCTCACGTCGCAGGCGGCGCCGACCGACGACCGGGAGATCCTGCTCGTCGTCGGCCCCGAGGGCGGTATCTCCCCGGCCGAGCTGACCCTGCTGGAGCAGGCCGGCGCCACCCCGGTGCGGCTGGGGGACAACGTGCTGCGCACCTCCACCGCGGGCCCAGCCGCGCTCTCCATTCTGAACACGACGCTCGGCCGCTGGTAGCGCGCGAGCTTAAGATAGAGATATGTCTTCCACCGGAGAACCGTCCATCTTCACCCGTATCGCCGCGCGCGAAATCCCGGCGACCATTGTCGCCGAAACCGACCGGATCATCGCCTTCAACGACATCGCCCCGCAGGCGCCCGTGCACATCGTGATCACGCCGAAAACGTCCCAGTACAGCAACGTCGTCGAACTCGCGGCCGGAGACCCCGGGCTCCTCGTCGAACTCGTCGAGGTCGCCAACGCTGTGGCGGCCACGGTGTCGAACGGCCAGTTCCGGCTCGTGTTCAATACCGGTGCCGCAGTCGGACAGACCGTCTTCCACGTTCATGCGCACCTGCTCGCCCCGCAGACCGCCGCCGGAACCCTCGGGGAGGGAACGCTTGGCTTCCGCTGAGACCACGGGGCCCGGAACGGAGGGTCCCGGCCAGGCCGAGGTACACATCACGGTCGATGGCGTCGCCATGGTGCGCCTGCTGGGCGCCGACGACCGCCTGCTCGCCACCGTCGAGAAGGAACACCCCGGAGTCAGCGTGCACGTGCGCGGCAACGAGATCACCCTCACCGGCCAGACCGAGCAGGTCGAGGCGGCGCGGCGCCTGATCGAGGAACTGCTGCTCATGGTGAGCGGCGGCCGCGACCTCGCCGAGTCCGAGGTGAGCACGTCGTCACGGATGCTGCACGAGGACAGTTCCACAAGCCCGTCCGAACGCCTCGGCCCGGCCATCCTCAGCTCCCGAGGCAAGAGCATCCGCCCCAAGACCATCGGGCAGAAGGAATACGTCGACGCCATCGACACCGACACCATCGTGTTCGGGATCGGGCCGGCCGGCACCGGAAAGACCTACCTGGCGATGGCCAAGGCCGTGCAGGCGCTGCAGCGCAAGGAGGTCGACCGGATCATCCTCACCCGCCCGGCCGTCGAGGCCGGGGAACGGCTCGGCTTCCTGCCGGGCAGCCTCACCGAGAAGATCGACCCGTACCTGCGCCCGCTCTACGACGCCCTAAACGAGATGATGGACCCGGAGCTCGTGCCCAAGCTGCTGGCCGCCGGAACCATCGAGGTGGCCCCGCTCGCCTATATGCGTGGACGCACGCTCAACAACTCCTTCGTCGTGCTCGACGAGGCGCAGAACACCACCCCCGAGCAGATGAAGATGTTCCTGACCCGCCTGGGGTTCGGTTCCAAAATGGTCGTGACCGGGGACATCACCCAGATCGACCTGCCGGCCGGATCGAGCGGGCTGCGCCTGGTGAGCCGGGTGCTCGACGGGGTCGACGACATCCGTTTCGTGCGTCTGACCAGTGCCGACGTCGTGCGGCACTCCCTCGTGGGCCGGATCGTCGACGCCTGGACCGAGTACGACGCGCAGAAGCAGGCCGACCGCTACGAAAGCGACCAGGCGCGTGAATTCGCCAGTCGAGGACCCGGCCGCCCCAACACTCCCCGCGACCGCCTTCCGAAACGGAGATCCTCTTGAGCATCGACATCAACAACGAATCGACCATCCCGGTCGATGAGGCCGCCATCCTGCGCCTGGCCGCTTACGCTCTGGACTCCATGCACGTGCACCCCGACGCCGAACTGGCGATCGTGCTCGTCGACGAGGGCGCGATGGAGCAGTTGCACGTGCAGTGGATGGATGAGCCGGGCCCCACCGACGTGCTCAGCTTCCCGATGGACGAGCTGCGCCCGGGCACCGAAGAGGCCGAAACCCCGCCGGGGTTGCTCGGCGACATCGTGCTCTGCCCGCAGGTGGCCCAGGGCCAGGCCGAGACGGCCGGGCACAGCACCCTGGAAGAGCTGCTGCTGCTCACCACGCACGGCGTGCTGCACCTGCTCGGATTCGACCATGCGGAACCCGCCGAGGAGAAGGAGATGTTCGGCATCCAGCGCGACATCCTGATCGGCTTCGCCCTGCAGGAACGCCTCCGCGACCGATGATCGGGTGGTTTCTCACGTCGGCCATCCTGTTGGTCGCCTTCGGCGGCCTGATGGCCGCGGTGGATGCCGCCGTCACGAGCCAGTCACGAGCCGACATCCACGACCTGGCCGAGAAGTCCCGGGCGAGGCGCTCCCTGACCGCCATCGCCGCCGACACCGGCGCGCACCTGAACACCATCAGTTTCGTGCGGATCATCGCCGAGACCACGGCGGCCGTGCTCGTCACCCTCGTCTTCGCGACCACAATCGAGGAGCTGTGGCTGGCACTGCTGCTGTCCTCCCTGTTGATGACCGCGGTCTCCTTCGTGCTCGTCGGCGCCAGCCCGCGTAGCGTGGGCCGGGCGCACCCCGTGGAACTCCTGGCCGCGACCGCGCCGCTGGTGCACTTCCTCCGGGTGCTCCTCGGCCCGATCGCCAACGCGCTCGTGGCGCTCGGCAACCGGGTCACCCCCGGGCGCACGCGGCTGGCCACGTTCACGTCGGAGGACCAGCTGCTCAGCATGGTCGACGAGGCCACCGAGCTCGACGTCCTCGAGGAGGACGACCGGGAACTGATCCACTCCATCTTCGAGTTCAACGAGACCGTCGTGCGCGAGGTGATGATCCCGCGCACCGACATGGTCACCATCGAAGCGGACTCCTCGATCGGCGCGGCGATGGGCTTGTTCCTGAGCAAGGGCTTCTCCCGGGTGCCGGTCATCGACGGCGAAGTGGATGACGTCACGGGCATCCTGTACCTGCGCGATGTGGCCCGGCTCGTCTACGAGCGGCCGCCGAACGTGGAGAGCCTCACGGTGCGCGAACTCGAGCGGCCCGCCGTCTTCGTGCCCGAGTCCAAGAAAGCCGACGCCCTGCTCCGCCAAATGCAACTCGAGTCGAACCACCTCGCCATGGTGGTCGACGAGTATGGTGGAATCGCCGGACTGGTCACCCTCGAAGACCTGATCGAGGAACTCGTGGGAGACATCTCCGACGAGTACGACCGCGACGTGGTGGAAGTCGAAGACCTCGGCCACGGCCGCTTCCGGGTCAGTGCGCGGCTCCCGGTCGACGAGCTCGGCGAACTGTTCGACCTGGAACTGGATGACGACGACGTCGACTCGGTGGGTGGCCTGCTGGCCAAGGCCCTCGGCCGGTTGCCGGTCGCGGGTTCGGTCGCCCGGGCGAGTGGGCTGGTCCTCACAGCCGAACGCACCGAGGGCCGCCGCAAGAGAATCAGCACCGTGCTGGTTGAACGAGACCAAGCGCTGATAGACGCGCAGAACGCATTCCTCGGAGTGTCGGACGATGAGAGAGTGAACGGTCATGACTGAAGTAGAGGGATTCCGAGCGGGGTTCGTGTCGTTTGTGGGGCGCCCCAACGTGGGCAAGTCCACCCTGACGAACGCGCTGGTGGGGGAGAAGGTCGCGATCACGTCATCGAAGCCGCAGACCACCCGGCGTGCCATCCGCGGCATTGTGCACCAGAAGAACGGCCAGCTGATTCTGGTCGACACCCCGGGCATCCACAAGCCGCGCACCCTGCTGGGCGAACGGCTGAACAGCCTGGTGCAGTCGACGCTGTCCGGCGTGGACGTGGTGGGCCTTTGCATTCCGGCCAACGAACCGATCGGCCCGGGCGACCGGTTCATCAACGAACAGCTGGACAATTTTCCGCGGGCCCGGAAGGTGGCCATCGTGACCAAGATCGACATGTCCTCCAAGACCAGTGTGGCCAACCAGCTCCTCGCAGTCTCGCAGCTGCGTGACTGGGAGGCGATCGTGCCGATCTCGGCGACCAGCCGCATCCAGCTCGATATCCTCGGCGCCGAGTTGTTGCGACTGCTGCCCCTGTCGGATGCTCCGCTCTACCCGGCCGACGCGGTCACCGACGAGAGCCTCGAATCGCGTATCTCGGAGTACATCCGCGAGGCGGCGCTCGAGGGCGTCACCGACGAACTGCCGCACTCGATCGCCGTGACCATCGACGACATCATCGAGCGCGACGACCAGGAACTGGTCGAGATCTACGCGAACCTGTTCGTCGAGCGGGACAGCCAGAAGGGCATCATCATCGGCAAGTCGGGCAGCCGGTTGAAGGACGTCGGCGTGCGCGCGCGCAAACAGATCGAACCTCTCGTGGGCAAGCGGGTCTTCCTCTCGCTCCGGGTCAAGGTCGCCAAGGAGTGGCAGCGCGACCCGAAACAGCTGGGTCGCCTGGGCTTCTAGCGGCCCGTCGGTTGACCTTCCCGCGGGGGATGGTAGCCTGCACTTATGTTTTTCGGTGAGCTCCTTCTTCGCTGCCGCGACGAGTCCTAATCTGAGGCCTCCCTCGTCGCGGAGTTCGTCGTTGGCTACCCACCATTCGCGAGGAGATCACAGATCATGAAGAACAACCAGTCCGCATCCCGGATGCCGATTCATAAGTACCGCCCATACCAGGAGCAGTTCACGGTCGAACTGCCCGACCGCACCTGGCCGGGCAAGCACATCACCGAGGCCCCGCGTTGGTGCGCGGTCGACCTGCGCGACGGCAACCAGGCGCTGATCGACCCGATGAGCCCCGAGCGCAAGCGCATCATGTTCGACATGCTCGTGCGCATGGGGTACAAGGAGATCGAGGTCGGCTTCCCGTCGGCGAGCCAGACCGACTTCGACTTCGTGCGCAGCCTGATCGATGACAATGCCATCCCGGATGACGTGACCATCCAGGTGCTCACGCAGGCGCGCGAGCACCTGATCCGGCGCACCTACGAGTCGATCGCGGGGGCCAAGCAGGCCATCGTGCACCTCTACAACTCCACCAGCGTGCTGCAGCGCGAGGTCGTGTTTCGCGAGGACAAGCAGGGCATCATCGACATCGCACTGGCCGGCGCGCGTCTCTGTCGTGCCGCTGAGGCAACCGTCCCCGGCACAACGGTCTATTACGAGTACTCCCCAGAGAGCTACACCGGCACCGAGCTCGAATTCGCCGTCGACGTCTGCAACCAGATCCTCGAGATCCTCGAGCCGACTCCCGAGCGCAAGGTCATCATCAACCTGCCCGCAACCGTCGAAATGGCCACCCCCAACGTCTACGCCGATTCGATCGAGTGGATGTCCCGGCACCTCGCCCACCGCGAGAACGTGCTCATCTCCCTGCACCCGCACAACGACCGCGGCACCGCCGTCGCGGCCGCGGAATTGGGCTACCTCGCCGGCGCCGACCGCATCGAAGGCTGCCTGTTCGGCAACGGCGAACGCACCGGCAACGTGGACCTGGTGGCGCTGGGCGTCAACCTGTTCACCCAGGGAATCGACCCCCAGATCGACTTCAGCAACATCGACGAGGTCAAGCGCACCGCCGAGTACTGCAACCAGCTGCCGGTTCCCGAACGCAGCCCCTGGGCCGGCGACCTGGTCTTCACCGCGTTCAGCGGCTCGCACCAGGACGCCATCAAGAAGGGCTTCGAGGCCATGGCCGCGAATGCCGCCACACAGGGTTGCAGCGTCGACGACCTCCTCTGGGCGGTTCCGTACCTGCCGATCGACCCGAAGGACCTCGGTCGCAGCTACGAGGCGGTGATCCGGGTCAACTCCCAGTCCGGCAAGGGCGGCGTGGCCTACCTGCTCAAGACCGACCACGCCCTGGACCTGCCGCGCAAGCTGCAGATCGAATTCTCCGGCGTCGTGCAGTCCAAGACCGACCAGGAGGGCGGCGAGGTCACCAGCGAGCAGATCTGGGCGATCTTCAACGACGAGTACCTGCCGGCCAGCCAGACCACGCCCGACGCCAAGTGGGGTCGGTTCGAACTGCACGCCACGCGCACCTCGAGCGACCTCTCCGGTTCGGTCGAGCTGTCTGTCGACCTGCGCGATGATGCGAGCGTGTCCAGTGCGGTCGCTTCGGGCAACGGCCCCATCGCGGCGTTCCTCGGCGTGATGGCCGAGCGCGGGATCGCGATCACCCTCTACGACTACGTCGAGCACGCCATGTCGGCCGGCGGCGACGCCCTCGCCGCCGCCTACGTCGAACTCGACGTCAACGGCAAGCGGTTCTGGGGTGTCGGCATCGACGCGGACATCTCGACTGCCTCGCTCAAATCGGTGGTGTCCGCGGTCAACCGCGGTATCCGCGCCGAGGCGGGCGAGCGATCCCTGGCAGACGCGACCGCCTGAACCGGTGCGGCCTCAACCGCTGCGTGAACTGAGAATCGCCGTCCCGGCCGAAAGACCTCCCTCCGGGGACACGTTCGGCCGGAACGGCGATTCTGGTGGTGCGTGCTGTGGTTCTCAGAGTCGCGCGGCATCCTTCGACCGTGCCCGGTTGGCCGGAGCGACGTGGGTCGGCTCCGCGGTCGGCGTGGCCGGCCGGGTCGCGGGCTCCGGGGTCAGCACCATCGTGCAGTCGTCGATCGCCCCGGCGAGCAGGTCGTAGAGCTGGCCGTCCGGGTCGGGAACACACGCTTCCGCGATGCCCTGCACGGACACCCGGATGATGGTCTCCGCCGTGCGATCCGTGAACTTGCTCCGGGACCAGGATCCCATCGACGAGATGAACTCCCGTGCCCACCGTTCGGTCGTCGGTGCCGCGTCGAACGCAGTGCGGATGCGCAGGGCGACGTCGTCTGGAATCATTCCGTCGGCCTCGGTCAGGTGCCGTTCGCAGTTGAGGATCCCCACGGCGAGGGCCCGCTGGTGGTCGGCGCTGGTGACCGGGAGCGCCGAGGTGGCCGCGCGCAGCGCGATCAGCAGTCGCACCCTCGCGTTGTCCCCGCGCAGACCGATCACCGGCGGAATCAGCGGGACCAACCGGGCACGGGCGGTGTCCGACGTGCAGTCGTTCACCATTCGGGCCACGGAGGCGAGCAGGGGATGCGTGCAGGCCGGGTGGTCGCTCCACGCCTCACCGGCGAGATAGGAGGCGAACTCCATGAAACAGGCGCCGGAACGCGGGTTTCTGTGCTTGCCTCGGGACAGGACCGGCATCAAATCCGGCATGGAATCGGGCACGTTGCCCTTCAGCATGTTCATGAGGTTCCTCCAAACGACGTGAGTTCTTCTCATTAGTTTCACCCGGGACGCAGGGAAAGGCGAGAGCGGATTCCGTCGTATGTGGTCCAGTTTCGGGACTGTTCGGACTCAGGCCCCGCGGCCCCTGTGCCGCCGGAAGGCCACGATATTGTCGCGCCGCCACCGCGGCCAGCTGCCGATCGCCCGCTGCTGCGGCAGGCTCCAGCCATATCGGGCGGCGAGGATCCGGATGACCGTCGTCACCACGACGCAGGCGATCCCGGCCACCGTGATCGGCACCTGCAGAAGGAAGAGCACCACCAGCAGCCCGCTGCCGACCCCGGCCGCGACGGCGTAGAACGACCCCACGTGCATCACCGCGATCGGCACGTTCAGCATCATGTCCCGCAGGGCCGACCCGCCCACCGCTGTGATGACCCCCACGAACAGGGCGGGAATCTCCGGCAGGCCGGCGGCGAGCGCCTTGCTGGTTCCGAGGGCTCCGAACAGTCCGATGGTCACCGCGTCGAGGGCGATGATGAACGGGCCGAGCCGGTTGAACAGGCTCTGCAGCAGCATTCCCAGCAGGGCAGCCCCCGCGCACACCGGCAGGTACCAATTGCTCTGCAGGGCGGCGGGCACGCCGCCCAGCAGGATGTCGCGGAGCAACCCGCCACCGAGCCCGACGGTGACCCCGATCAGTGCGATCCCGAGCAGGTCGAAGCGGCGGTCGGTGAAGCGGCCGGCGAACATGGCGCCCTGCACGGCTCCGATGGCGACGGCAGTGAGGTCGAGCCAGAGCGGGATGAAGAAAGAGGTCGAGGGCACCCCTAATGAAACCACTGAAACGGTGGGCGTCGGCGCGCTCGGCATCCAGTGCTCCCGCCAGGTGGGAGAATCCTAGGGTGCCTGTCTACCGTGATGATGTCGTCGTGCTGCGCACCCAGAAACTGGGCGAAGCCGACCGCATCGTCACCATGCTCACCCGCCAGCACGGCAAGGTGCGCGCGGTCGCCAAAGGCGTGCGTCGCACCGCGTCGAAATTCGGCGCCCGACTGGAACCGTTCATGGTCGCCGATGTGCAGCTCTGGGAGGGTCGGAGCCTTGACGTCATCACGCAGGCGGAGTCCATCGCGTCCTACGGGGCCCTGATCACAGCGGACTATCCGAGCTACACGGCGGCCAGTGCAATGGTGGAAACAGCCGACAAGCTCACCGAGGCGGAGGGGTCGCTGCAGCAGTACCTGCTGCTGGTGGGTGCCCTCCGGTCGTTGTCCCGCCGTGAGCACGGCGCCGGTCTCACCCTCGATTCCTATCTGCTCCGGGCGCTGTCGATGGCCGGCTGGGCTCCCAGTTTCCAGGATTGCGCGCGGTGCGGCGCCCGGGGTGACCATTCCGCGATGGTCGTGCAGGTCGGTGGGATCGTGTGCGACGACTGCGCGGCCCCCGGCTCGCCCCGGCTCGATCCGGCCACCATCGCCCTGCTCGGCTCCCTGCTGACCGGGGACTGGGAGCACACCACGTCCACCCCGCCGCAAACCAGAGCCCAGGCCACCGGGGTCGTCGCCGCGTACACGCAGTGGCACCTCGGACGCGGCCTCCGATCGTTGGAACACGTGAGTCGATGACCTCCAAGCCGTTCAACCTCAACCCCTTCGGCCAGAAGCCCCTCACCCACAAGGATGCGGTGCCGTTCAAGCCTCTGGACTGGACGGGCCTGTACCCTCCCTCCCTGCCAAGGAAGGCCGTGCCCGAGCATGTGGCGGTCGTCATGGACGGCAACGGCCGGTGGGCGAACGCGCGCGGCCTGCCGCGAGTGGAAGGCCACAAGGCCGGGGAGGCGGCGCTCCTCGACGTCGTCGCCGGCGCCATCCAGATCGGCGTCAAGCATCTGAGCGTCTACGCGTTCTCAACCGAGAACTGGAAGCGGTCGCCGGACGAGGTGCGCTTCCTGATGGGCTTCAACCGGGATGTGCTGCACCGCCGGCGCGACCAGCTCAATGAGTGGGGAGTGCGCGTGCGGTGGGCCGGACGCAAGCCCCGGCTCTGGGCATCCGTCATCACAGAACTTCAGTTCGCCGAACGGCTGACCGCGGGCAACGACGTGCTCACCCTGACCATGTGCGTCAACTACGGCGGGCGCACCGAGATCGCGGATGCCGTGCGTGCGCTGGCCGAGGACGTCGCCGCGGGCAGGCTGAAACCGGCCGGCATCACCGAGAAATCGATCCAGCGGCACCTGTACACCGCGGACCTCCCCGACGTGGACCTGTTCGTGCGCAGCTCGGGGGAGCAGCGCACCAGCAACTTCCTGCTCTGGCAGAGCGCCTACGCGGAGATGGTGTTCCTGGACACCCTCTGGCCGGACTTCGGCCGGGTGGACCTGTGGCGGGCGATCGAGATCTACGCGTCCCGCAATCGCCGGTACGGCGGCGCGGTGGACACGCCGACCGCGTAGGCCGGAAATCCCCGGTGATCGAGCACCCCCGGGCACCGAGTTCGTCGAGATCCGGGAATAGACGAGCACCCTCCGTCGGTTGGTCCCACAGTGAGTGAAACCATCAAAGTAGACATCTGGTCCGACGTGCAGTGCCCCTGGTGCTACATCGGAAAGCGCAAATTCGAGGCCGGGGCGGCCCTGTTCGACGGAAACGTCGAGGTCGAATACCACAGCTTCGAACTCGCGCCGGATACCCCGGTCGACTTCGACGGCAGCCCCGTCGATTACCTGAGCCAACGCAAAGGCCTGCCGGTCGCGGAGGTCGAGCTGATGCTCGAGCGCGTCACCGGCATTGCCGAGAACGTCGGGCTGCACTACGACTACGACTCGGTGCACCAGACCAACACCGTCATCTCGCACGAGCTGCTGCACTACGCGAAGGCGCACGGCCGCCAGCTCGACATGAAGGAACGCCTGCTCAAGGCCTACTTCGTCGACGGCCGCCACGTGGGCCGGATCGAAGACCTCGCCGACCTGGCCGCCGAAATCGGCTTGGACCGCGACGACGTCGTCCGCGCCCTGACCGCCCACGACTTCCTCCCGGACGTCAAGGCCGACGTCGCCCAGGCCAACGCGTACGGAATCCAGGGGGTGCCCTTCTTCGTCATCGACGGAAGATACGGGATCTCAGGTGCACAGGACCCGGACACCTTCGCCGAGGCCCTCCGCCAGGCACAGACCGAAAAAATCGAGGAGAAGAACGCATGAGCACCGCCCCCGACACCACCACCCCGACCGTCCCCGTCGAGGCCCCGGCCCATCCCCCGATCAAACTTCTCGGCCGAGCCGACGCCGGCGGATGCTGCGGCGGCGGCTCCTGCGGCGTCTAGCCGGGTCGTCAGCGGGGCGCCCCGGCGTGGGAGAGAATTGAACGGATGACTTCCGCACCCCAGACCAGCCCGGCGCCCCTCACGATCGGCCCGCTCACGCTCGACGTGCCCGTCGTTCTCGCGCCCATGGCCGGGATCACCAACACGGCGTTCCGCCGACTGTGCCGGGAATACGGCGCGGGCCTCTACGTCAGCGAGATGATCACCTCCCGTGCCCTGGTCGAACGCACGACGGAGTCGATGCGCCTGATCAACCACCACGAGAGCGAAAAGACGCGCTCCATCCAGCTGTACGGCGTGGACCCGAAAACCGTGGCCGAAGCGGTCACCCTGCTCGTGGCCGAGGACCGAGCCGACCACATCGACCTGAACTTCGGCTGCCCGGTTCCCAAGGTCACCCGCAAGGGCGGTGGCGCGGCCCTGCCCTGGAAGCTCGGGCTCTTCCGTCAGATCGTCGAGGGGGCCGTCACCGCGGCCGGCAACGTTCCGGTGACCGTGAAGATGCGCAAGGGGATCGACTCCGACCACCTCACCTATCTGGAGGCCGGCAAGGCGGCCGAGGGGGCCGGTGTCGCGGCCATCGCCCTGCACGCCCGCACGGCCGCCGAGTACTATTCCGGCCAGGCCGACTGGTCCGCCATCGCAACCCTCAAGGACACCATCACCAGCGTGCCCGTGCTCGGCAACGGCGACATCTGGTCCGCCGAGGACGCCCTGCGCATGGTCGCGGAGACCGGCTGCGACGGCGTCGTCGTCGGCCGCGGCTGCCTGGGCCGGCCCTGGCTTTTCGGCGACCTCGCCGCGGCCTTCCGTGGCGGCGAGTCGGGTGCGGCGGCCGCCAGGATCCAGCCCGACCTGGGACAGGTTGCCGACGCCTTCCGGCGCCATGCGGTGCTATTGACCGAGTTCTTCGAGAGTGAGGAGCGGGCCTGCCGGGACATCCGCAAGCATGTGGCCTGGTACTTCAAGGGCTACCCGGTCGGCGGAGACCTGCGGGCGAGCCTGGCCTCCGTCGTCTCGCTCGCGCAGCTCGACGACCTTCTCGGCACGCTCGACGGAGACCAGGAATACCCCGGCGAGGGCGCGGAGGGTCCCCGGGGGCGGGCCGGAAGCCCGAAGAAAACCTCCCTGCCCGAACACTGGCTCGACTCCCGGGAGCTCGTGTCGGCGGAGCGCGCCAATCTGACCGAAGGTGAAGGGGACACAAGCGGTGGCTAACGAGACCGGATACAGCAGGCACGACGAGGAACGCTGGCTGCCGGAGGAGCACGGCTCACGGCGCAGCGATTTCGCGCGCGATCGCGCCCGACTCCTGCACTCGAGCGCGCTGCGTCGGCTGGCCGCCAAGACGCAGGTGCTCAGCCCGGCCGCCGGCCTCGATTTCGCGCGCAACCGACTCACCCATTCCCTCGAGGTGGCCCAGGTCGGGCGCGAGTTGGCCCTGCGGCTGGGCCTCGACCCGGACATCGTCGACACCGCCTGCCTGGCGCACGACATCGGCCACCCGCCCTTCGGACACAACGGCGAGAAGGCTCTCAACACCTGGTCCGCGGACATCGGCGGCTTCGAGGGCAACGCGCAGACACTGCGTCTGCTCACCCGCCTCGAGCCCAAGGTCTTCGGCCGCGACGGCCGCAGCTACGGGCTCAATCTCACCCGTGCGAGCCTCGATGCGAGCTGCAAGTACCCGTGGCCGGCGGAGTCGTCGGTCGCCGATCCGAGCGGCCGCGCCAAGTACGGTTTCTACCCGGATGACCGGGAGGCATTCGAGTGGATGCGTTCCGGGGCCCCGGAGCGCCGGCTCAGCATCGAGGCCCAGGTCATGGACCTCTCCGACGACATCGCGTATTCCGTGCACGACTTCGAGGACGCCGTCGTCAACGGCTACATCGACGTCGGCCAGCTCGGCAGTCGGGCCAACCACGAGTCGCTCCTGGCCACGATGACCGAATGGACCGGCGACGGTCTCTCCGAGGAAGACCTGGCCGACGCCTTCGACCGACTCGACTCGCTCAACGCCTGGCTCGAGACCTGGTCGGGCAGTCGCCACGACCAGGGCCTGCTGAAGAATCTGACCAGTCAACTGATCGGCCGTTTCAGCGGTGCCGCCGTGCGCGCCACCCGCGAAGCCAGCCCGGGCGCAGACCTGATCCGCTTCGGTGCCCACGTGGTCGTACCACGGGAGGTCGAGGCGGAGATCGCCGTGCTCAAGGGGATCGTGGCGACCTTCGTGATGACGCGCCAGACCCGAAAGCCCATCTACGTGGAGCAGAGGCAGGTGCTCACGCTGCTGGCGCGAACGCTGCACGCGACCGGGGACGAACACCTCGACGCGGGGTACCGGGAAGACTGGCACGCGGCCACCGACGACGCCGCCCGCAAACGCGTGGTCGTCGACCAGGTGGCCAGCCTCACGGACCAGTCCGCGCTGGCCTGGTACACGCGCCTGGTGAAACACTGACCATCAGCGTGGACGACGGCACGGTCAGCTCCGACAGCACCGCACAGAACGATGGCACCGCACCGAACACCGACACGGGCAGGACTAACATTCAGCTATGGCAGGCCTGATTCGACAAAACGACATCGAAGAAGTCAAGGCCCGTACCAACATCGCCGACATCGTCGGTGACTATGTGAGTCTCAAGTCCGCCGGCGTCGGGTCGATGAAGGGGCTGTGCCCCTTCCACGACGAACGCAATCCGAGCTTCCACGTGCGCCCGCAGGTCGGTTTCTACCACTGCTTCGGTTGCGGCGAGAGCGGCGACGTCTACTCCTTCCTGCAAAAGATGGACCACGTCAGCTTCAGCGAGGCCGTCGAACGGCTCGCCGGCCGGGCCGGTGTCGAACTGCACTACGAGGGCGGCGCCGGCGACGCTCCGGACCACACCAATCGGGCCCGCCTGTACGCCGCCAACCAGGCCGCGGCCGATTTCTTCGTGGAGCGCCTCGGCAGCCCCGGCGCCCTGGTCGGGCGCACCTTCCTCGGCGAACGCGGCTTCGACTCCCTCGCGGCCACCCGGTTCGGGGTCGGCTTCGCCCCGAAAAGCTGGGACGAGCTCACCAACCACCTGCGCGCCAAGGGATTCTCCACCGATGAACTCACTCTCGCCGGTCTGGTCTCCAGCAGGGAAGGGGCGAGCGGGGTGTACGACCGTTTCCGCGGACGCCTGGTCTGGCCGATCCGCGACATCACCGGGCAGACCATCGGCTTCGGGGCGCGCCGGCTCCTCGACGACGACAAGGGACCCAAGTATCTGAACACCCCCGAGACGCCGATCTACCACAAGGCCCAGGTCCTCTACGGTCTCGACCTCGCCAAGCGCGACATTTCCCGCGGTCACCAGGTCGTGGTCGTCGAGGGCTACACCGACGTCATGGCTTGCCACCTCGCGGGGGTGACGACCGCGGTCGCCACCTGCGGCACATCCTTCGGTGTCGACCACATCAAGGTGCTGCGCCGGGTTCTCGGCGACGACAGCGGGGTCGGTGAGGTCGTGTTCACGTTCGACCCGGATGCCGCCGGCCAGAAGGCCGCCGTGCGTGCGTTCAGTGAGGAGCAGCGTTTCTCCGCCCAGACGTACGTGGCCGTCGCCCCCGAGGGGCTAGACCCCTGCGACCTGCGGCTGCACCGCGGCGACGACGCCGTGCGCCGGCTGATCGACTCGAAAAAACCCATGTTCGAGTTCATGATCCGGCAGCTGCTGGGCCAGTACAACCTGGACACCGTGGAGGGTCGCGTTGCCGCGCTTCGCGCCGCGGCTCCGATCGTCGGCGACATCCGCGACCCGACCCTGCGCCCCGGCTACACGCATGAGCTGGCACGCATGCTCGGCATGGAGCTCGGCGAGGTGGGCAAGGCAGTCTCCGCGGCCCTGTCCCGCTCCCGGAGCACTGGAACGACCACTCCGAGTGCCCGGCCGGGGGAGGACGAGCCGGCCGCGCGGGAGCAGCCGTTCTCCATGATCGACCTGGCGACCGACCCGGTGACCCGGCTGGAACGCGACGGCCTGATGGCCATGCTGCAGCGCCCGACCGTCGTCGGGGTGGACCTGATCCAGCGTGCCGCGGCGACGAGTTTCGTGAACAGCTCACTGGCGGTGGTGCGCGACGCCATCGCGGCCAGCGTTCCGCACCACGACGCCGTCGACTGGCTCGACCGCATCGTCACCGAGGTGCCGGCTTCGTTGGAGAACCTGGTCAAGGAGCTGGCGATGGCCTCGCTGCCGGAACGCTCCGAACGCGAAATCGGACGCTACGTGCGCGACATCACCGTGGCCCTGATCGACCGGGACCTGCTGCGTCAGAAGGCCGAGCTGCTCGGCCGGCTCCAGCGTGCGGATGCGACCAATCGCGAGGTCTACGTTGCGTTGCAGCGGGAGCTGGTGCGGGTCGAGGCCGAGCGCCGCAACCTCAGAGAGGAGTGAGCGCGCCTCGTCCCGCCCGGCTCCTCCTTGATTGCAGCTCGATATAGTTGATTGCAGCTCGATAAAGATGCGCCATATTCCGGCTGGATTGCGGCGGGGCGCCGGGAATTCTGTGCTATTTCTGTTCCTACAGCAATGCCGGCGCGCATGATTCGTGCGCCGCGGCATCGGTTTTCTAGAGGAAGAGGCTCACGGCTATGGCATTCTCATCCACTTCACGCGCGAGAGGGCTCAGCGCCGCTGCGGTTGTCGCGGTCGCCGCGTTGACCCTGGCGGGCTGCTCCGCCGGCGGAACCGACGACGAGACCAGCACCGGTGGCGAAGCCATCACGATCGGCACGACCGACAAGATTACGTCGCTCGACCCGGCCGGGTCCTACGACAACGGCTCCTTCGCCGTTCAGAACCAGGTCTTCCCGTTCCTGATGAACACCCCCTACGGCAGCCCCGACGTCGAGCCCGACATCGCCACCGCGGCCTCGTTCACCAGCCCCACGGAGTACACGGTCACCCTCAAGCCAGGTCTGAAGTGGGCCAACGGCAACGAGCTCACCTCCTCTGACGTCAAGTTCACCTTCGACCGCCAGCTCGCGATCGCGGACGACAACGGCCCCTCCTCGCTGCTTTACAACCTGGACAGCGTCGCGGCGCCCGATGACACGACCGTCGTCTTCACCCTCAAGCAGGCCGACGACCAGATCTTCCCGCAGATCCTGTCAAGCCCGGCCGGCCCCATCGTCGACGAGGACACCTTCTCGGCGACGGAGCTCACGCCGGACCAGGACATCGTCGACGGGAACGCGTTCGCCGGCCAGTACGTCATCACCAGCTACGACTTCAACAACCTGGTCGGCTACAAGGCCAACCCGGACTACCAGGGTCTCCTCGGCGCCGCCAAGACCGACGTCGTCAACGTGAAGTACTACGCCGACGCCTCCAACCTGAAGCTCGAAGTACAGCAGGGTGACATCGACGTCGCGTTCCGCAGCCTGTCGGCCACCGACATCGAGGACTTGCGCGGCAACGACAAGGTCAAGGTCGTCGATGGCCCCGGCGGCGAGCTCCGCTACATCGTCTTCAACTTCGACACCCAGCCGTTCGGCGCCAAGACCGCCGAGGCCGACCCGGCCAAGGCTCTCGCAGTGCGCCAGGCCGTGGCCGACCTGGTCGACCGGGATGAAATCGCCGAGCAGGTCTACAAGGGCACGTACACCCCGGTGTACTCCTACGTTCCGGCCGGACTCACCGGCGCCACCGAGTCCCTCAAGGGCCTCTACGGCGACGGAGAGGGTGCCCCCGACGCCGACAAGGCGGCGGCAACCCTCGAGGCCGCCGGCGTGACCGGTCCGGTCGAGCTGAACCTGCAGTACAGCAACGACCACTACGGCCCGTCGTCGGGCGACGAGTACGCCCTGGTCAAGGACCAGCTGGAAGCATCGGGACTCTTCAAAGTCAACCTGCAGACCACCGAGTGGGTTCAGTACTCGAAGGACCGCACGACGGATGTCTACCCCGTGTACCAGCTGGGTTGGTTCCCGGACTACTCCGACGCCGACAACTACCTGACCCCGTTCTTCCTCGAAGGCGGATTCCTCAAGAACCACTACAGCGACACGGTGGTCGACGCCCTGATCCTCAAGCAGGCCGTCACGGCCGATCCCGACGCGCGCACCGCGATGATCGAGGAGATCCAGGACAAGGTCGCCGCGCAGCTGTCGACCGTGCCGCTGCTCCAGGGTGCCCAGGTCGCCGTCACCGGCACCGATGTGACAGGAACCAGCGACACGCTCGACGCGTCGTTCAAGTTCCGCTACGCGGCGCTGGCCAAGGGCTAGTTGTAACTCCCAGAGACCTTGTGAACGCGGTTGATGGGTGGGGTGTTTCCGATGCCGCTGTGGGGTCTGTGGTGATTGTAGTCATGGACCCACTGCTGGTAGGTG